>NZ_KV815019.1:0-7497 GCF_001814145.1 Prevotella sp. HMSC073D09
ATAATGTTAAATTTCTTACCGAATAGTTTACATCAGCTGGTGTGTTAGCGAATGGGCAGGTTAACAAGAAGACAAGTGGATAGGTAAACGGGGTAATCGTTCTTCTCTCGTTCTTCGAAAAGTGCGTTTTCTCGCCATGACAATGTTCGAGCAAGCTCGACATTGTTCATTTGGCTTAACGAAAACGTTCTTTTCTCGTTCCTCGAAAAGTGCGTTTTCTCGCCATGACAATGTTCGAGCAAGCCCAACATTGTTCATTTGGCTTAACGAAAACGTTCATCTTTCGGGTTTTGACATAAACACGTACATTTTGGCATAAGAACATAAGAAACATAAAGAAGTCCTCCTTGCTTTCCCCTCATTATATGCCACGGGGAAGATGCTTTCAACTTGTAAAGGAGGTATTGAAAGAACTCCCACCAGACTACCTTTTTGAGGCATAGCCATGTTTTGCCGCACGCAATGAGGAAACAGTTAAGACGTCTTCTTTGTAAGTTCGCGAGTTTATTGTGTCGTGAGTGTATCTGCTGGCAGAATTAGTTTAGCGCGTACTTAATTAATCTCGCCAACGAATTCATCATTCTAAGTTTTTACTTTTTGATAATTCTACCGTCATCCCTAATTATATAATTCCTAACCTTCTGCGGAGAACCCAATGATGTAGTCTTAACCTTAACAGAAAAGTTCTTATCAATTTTGAAGGATGTAACCTCCTCCAACTCAGGGCCACCTGGTTCATACCAAATGCCTTCAACATAGAGGTCTGATATAATGGTATTATTCTTTATTGTCAACAAATAAAAACGATAGTCAAAATCCCCGCAGTCCATTGGTACTAAGATCAAAGACACGTCTCCTTTATTGGGTAAAGGTAGGTATCTTAGTTTGTTTCCTCCATCACAAATAAACGCTGAAGCACCTTTCAACAACTTACTTTCTATCCGATTGTATTTCACGGTCTTTATATCAATGCGTTTGTCGTATGGCAAGGTTTCTTTGCTTTTCACCAAGTGGTTCTTATTGGTTAATGACATAAATTGCCGGTTAATACGTTCTCCAGCACAAGAGGGCTTTGCCTCTTGTTTTGAATAAGTTAGCCTTTGCTCTGGGTAGGATGCTTTCTTTGAGGTAGCTTTACATGCGCATAGAGCCAAGAAAGATAAAATAATAACACATCTCATAACTAAATTTGCTTGGTGGAATTAAATAGATTAACGCGATTAAGAGGCTTTACATATCGCTGGTTTTTAGCAGCTTGGTGGTTTTTAGCTCGTTAAGTTCAAACCAAGATATGCACAACCTTTACACAAAATTCGTCAAAAACATTGAGATATACAAGCAATTCTCTGAAAACTTGTAAACGAATATGCCGACATTCCTCGCTGTGGCTCGGTTATATTCTCGCTTTTTGGGGTCGTTTAGGCGGGTTTGATGTGCTTGGTTTCTCAGTCGTGCTTGGCTCTTTAAGCACTTCAAGCCTTTAATGTAGCTAAGTGTTCCAATGCTGTTGGATAATCTTGCCCACCTAAAAAGCCTAAAAATGGGGGGCGTTGTAGCTGCCTTAACCTTGTATGTCCCTATAAATGCTAGCCTTTCAGGCTCAAATGTCGAAGACAGTAACGCCTTGGAAATTCTCTTTTAACATAATTCTTCTTTCGCAATTAGCACATTTTGTGGAGAAAAGTGGGGGAAGATGGGGAAAAATGATTAACTTTGGCGGTAGTTTCCATCTAATAGAAAAGAATGCGGTTCTTGGGTAACACAGAAGCAAAGACAGATGCGAAGGGAAGGGTATTCTTGCCCGTCGCTTTCCGCAAGGTGCTGCAAGCATCGGGCGAAGAAAGTCTTGTGCTTTGCAAAGACCTGCACCAGCCTTGTTTGGTGCTTTACCCAGAAAGCGTTTGGAACGAACAGATGGATGCGCTACGCAACCGACTGTCGCGTTGGAACGCCGCCCACCAACAGCTTTTCAGGCAATTCGTGTCTGATGTGGAACTGGTTACGCTCGATGGAAACGGGCGTTTCCTCATCCCGAAACGTTATATGGCGATGGCTCAGATAAGCCAAAGCATTCGTTTCTTGGGCATGGGCGATACCATTGAGATTTGGAGCGAGGCCAATACGCAACAGCCTTTCGTGGCTGCCCACGACTTCGGGCCAGCTGTTGAGGCCATTATGGCATTGCCGGAAGGAGAAAACCAATGAACAACGACAACATCATTACAGCCCAAGGATATCATGTGCCGGTGCTACTTTCCGAGAGCGTAGAGGCATTGAACATCGTTGAAGGCGGCGTTTATGTAGACGTAACCTTTGGCGGTGGCGGACATACGCGCCATATACTTTCCAAAATGGACCGTACGGCGCGCCTTTTCAGTTTCGACCAAGATGCGGATGCCGAAGAAAACACGCGCCGCAAATCTCCCAACGGGCAGCAACCACTGGCCAACGACGAGCGGTTTACCTTTGTGCGGAGCAATTTTAGATACCTAGACAACTGGATGCGCTACTACGGCGTAGACCATGTTGACGGCATATTGGCCGACTTGGGCGTGTCGTCGCACCATTTCGACGACCAAGAACGGGGGTTCTCTTTCCGTTTCGATGCGCCACTAGACATGCGCATGAACAAGAACGCCACCCTAACCGCCGCGCAAGTGCTGAACACCTACGACGAGGAGAGGTTGGCCGATGTGTTTTTTCTTTATGGCGAGATACGCCAATCGCGCCGCATAGCCTCGGCCATTGTAAAGGCGCGAGCCAAAGCCGCCGTGCAAACCACACAGCAGTTTGCGGCCATTGTGGAGCCTTTCTTTAAGCGCGAACGCGAAAAAAAGGAGATGGCCAAGCTTTTCCAAGCCCTGCGCATCGAGGTGAACAACGAGATGAACGCCCTTAAAGAGATGCTGCAAGCCGCCGCACAATGGCTGGGAAAAGGTGGGCGACTGAGCGTAATAACCTACCACAGCCTGGAAGACCGCATGGTGAAAAACTTTATGAAGACGGGAAATGTGGAAGGAAAACTATCTCAAGACTTCTTCGGGCGGGCGCAAACGCCATTCGCGTTGGTGAACAATAAGGTGATTGTGCCCACAGACGATGAGCAACTGCGCAACCCGCGGAGCCGAAGTGCAAAACTTAGAATTGCAGAAAAGAGATGAAAGGTAAAGACATGAACGCGGGCGAACCCGACCTTCGGTTTACTGTGGAACAGCCGAACGAGGGGCCAGACCCTGTGGAGACATTGAAGAACATAGCCAAGCGAGAGAGCGAGGCCGCAAAGAAAGCGGTCACGAAAGGAGAGAAACGCCCAAACGGAGACAAAGCAGCCGAGCGCGGGAACACAAACGAGGATGAGGCCGAAACGAAAGAGGCCGCAACCGACGAGCTGCCCACGCTGAAAGAGGCCATTATGGAACAAGCCACCGAGAGCGATGCACCATTGACATCGAACCTCACCTTCATGAAAATCATTGGTGGCGACATCCTCAACACCTCAACCATACGCAAGCAGATATGGTTGTTGCTGCTTATCACGGCTTTCATCTTTGTGTATATCGCCAACAGGTACAGTTGCCAACAGTATCTCATCGAGATAGACCAGCTGACGAAAGAATTGCAAGATGCCAAGTACAAGTCGCTGTCGAGCAATAGCCAAATAACCGAGAAGAGTAGGGAGAGCCACGTGCTGAGGTTGCTGCGCGAAAGCAACGACACAACATTGCACATGCCCGACCAACCACCATATATAATAAACGTTCCCGAAGAATGAGCAAGTTCGAGTCGAAGAAAATCATGCCGCGCTACACCTTCATCACCATCTTGATGACGATGGTGGCCATTGCGGTGATTGGCAAGACGCTTTATATCATGATGGCTAAGCGCGACTATTGGATGGCCGTGGCCGACCGCCAGAAGAAAGACAGCGTGAGCGTTAAGCCCATGCGTGGGAACATATTGAGCTGCGACGAGCAACTGATGGCCTCGTCGTTGCCCGAATATAAGTTGTATATGGACTTCAACGCCCTGCGCGAGGCCAAGAACGACTCGCTGTGGGAGGTGAAACTCGACTCCATTTGCCAAGGCCTGCATGCCATCTTTCCCGAAAAATCGGCCGCAAGTTTCAGGCGCCACCTGGAAGAAGGGCGCAACAAGCAAAGCAGGCATTGGCTGTTGTTGGACAGGCGCGTGGACTATAACACCTATACCGAGGTGCGCATGCTGCCCGTATTCAACCTGTCGAAGTATAAGAGCGGTTTCCATACCGAAGAATTTAACGCGCGCCAACGTCCGTATGGCTCGTTGGCAGGGCGCACCGTGGGCGACATGTATGGCGCAAAAGATACGGCGCGCTTTGGTTTGGAGCTGTCTTACGACTCAATCCTGCGCGGGTCTAACGGCATTATCCATCGTCGTAAGGTGCTCAACAGGTTCCTCGACATCATGGACACGCCCCCAATTGACGGAGCCGACATCGTTACCACCATCGACGTGGGCATGCAAGACTTGGCCGAACGCTCACTTCTCGAAGAGATGAAGGAGATTAGCGCAAGGGTGGGCGTGGTGATTGTGATGGAGGTTGCTACGGGCGACGTGAAGGCCATCGTTAACATGGAACGATGCCAAGACGGCGAATACCGCGAATTGAAAAACCATGCCGTGAGCGATTTGCTGGAACCAGGCTCGGTGTTTAAAGTGGCCAGCATCATGACGGCCATAGACGACGGCGTGGTGGACACCGCATATCAAGTGAACACGGGTGGCGGAACGTGGCCCATGTATGGCCGAGAGATGCGCGACCACAACTGGCGGCGCGGTGGATATGGCGTGCTGTCGGTGTCGCGTTCGCTCGAAGTGAGTTCCAACATCGGTGTGAGCCGCGTAATCGACCAGTTTTATCACAACAATCCCGAGCGGTTTGTGCGCGGCATTTACCGCCTGGGGCTTGGGTTAGACTTTCAAATACCCCTCATAGGCTCTTCGCCTGCAAAGATACGCATGCCCAAGAAAGCCCCCAACGGGCAATGGCTCAATTGGAGCAACACGGCCTTGCCGTGGATGAGCATCGGCTACGAAACGCAGGTGCCGCCCATCTCGATGCTGGCTTTCTATAACGCCATAGCCAATGGCGGCAAGCTGATGCGTCCGCGCTTTGTTAAAAAGGTGATGAAGGATGGCGTTACCATCATGGACTTCCCCCCGGAGCCGATGAAGGGCTACGAACAGATATGCAAACCCCGCACGATAAAGCTGATACAAGATGTGTTGCGCAAGGTGGTGAGCCAAGGGTTGGCCAAGAAAGCCGGCTCGAACCTCTTTCAGGTGGCCGGCAAAACGGGCACGGCGCAAATGTCTAAGGGCGCGGCAGGCTATAAAAGCGGCAGCGTGGACTATCTGTTAAGCTTTGCCGGCTACTTTCCGGCCGATGCTCCGCGATACAGTTGCATCGTCTGCATACAGAAAACGGGCAGCCCTGCATCGGGCGGACTGATGTGCGGCCCTGTTTTTAGGAACATAGCCGAGGGCATCATGGCCAAAGACATCAAGCTGGATGCCCGCGATGCCCGCGACACTTCGTCGATACTCTATCCCGAAGTGAAGTCGGGCAATGTTCTGGCAGCCGATTATGTGCTGTCGCATCTTGGCGTAAAGACCTTTGTAGACTGGAAAGCAGGCGATGCCAGCACGAAACCCATTTGGGGGCAGGCCGCTATCGAGGGCGGAAAGGCCGTATCGCTGAAAAGAACAAGGCAGTTTGTGCGTTCGCAAATGCCCAATGTGCATGGCATGGGTGCACGCGATGCCGTGTATCTGGTGGAAAGTCGGGGTGTGAAAGTAAGGCTTGTGGGTCGCGGCAAGGTGGTTAAGCAGAGCATAGAACCGGGTACGCCGCTCAAAATGGGCATGAAGTGCGAACTGGTTTTGGAAGGATAAGCAATATATACGGCCACGGCGAGGGGCGCGAGGCATGCGATGTGCGCACCCCTTTCGTTGGCGAAACAAAACAATAACGACAATGACACTTAGTAGTATTCTAAAAAACGTGAAACCCCTAAACGTGGTGGGCAATGCCGAAGTGCAGGTAACGGCTGTGGATATCGACTCGCGAAAGGTGGGTCCGGGCCATCTTTTCGTGGCCATTAAGGGCACGCAGGTAGACGGGCATGCGTTTATCAGCAAGGCCGTGGCGCAAGGTGCGGTGGCCGTGTTGTGCGAAACGATGCCGGCCGAGCTGCCCCAAGGCGTTACGTTTGTGCAGGTGGAGAGCACCGAAGACGCCGTTGGCCCCGTGGCAACGCTGTTCTACGGCGAGCCTTCGAAGAAGTTGAAACTGGTGGGCGTAACGGGAACGAACGGCAAAACCACCATCGCCACCTTATTATACGATATGTTCAGGAAGTTCGGGCATCGTTGCGGACTGCTCTCCACGGTGTGCAACTACATCGAAGACGAGGCCATACCTGCCGACCATACCACACCGGACCCCATCGCGCTTAACGCCTTGCTGCATCGGATGGTGGAGGCGGGGTGCGAATATGTGTTTATGGAGTGCAGTTCGCATGCCATTGCGCAAAAGCGCATTGGCGGATTGACCTTCGCCGGCGGTGTGTTCTCGAACCTCACACGCGACCATTTGGACTATCACAAAACCTTCGAGAACTATCGCAATGCCAAGAAAGCCTTCTTCGACATGCTGCCCAAGCAGGCGTTTGCCATTACCAATGCCGACGATAAGAACGGAATGGTGATGGTTCAGAACACGCGTGCCACGGTGAAGACCTATTCTACGCGTAGCATGGCCGACTTCAAGGCGAAGATATTGGAGTGCCACTTCGAGGGAATGTATCTCGAAATAAACGGCGCAGAGGTTGGCGTGCAGTTCATTGGCAAGTTCAACGTTAGCAATCTGTTGGCAGTTTACGGCACGGCAGTGATGTTGGGCAAGCGTCCCGAAGACATCTTGTTGGTGATGAGCACCCTGCACAGCGTTAATGGCAGGCTTCAACCGCTGCGTTCGCCCGAAGGCTACACGGCCATCGTTGACTATGCCCACACGCCCGATGCCTTGGAGAATGTGCTGAACGCCATTCACGAGGTGCTGAACGGCAAGGGAAAGGTTATCACCGTGTGTGGCGCAGGAGGCAATCGCGACAAGGGAAAGCGCCCGTTGATGGCTGTGGAGGCCGTGAAACAGAGCGACCGCGTGATCATAACTAGCGACAACCCCCGCTTTGAAGACCCACAGGCCATTATCAACGACATGCTTGCGGGGCTTAATGCACAACAAATGAAGAAGGTTGTTGCTATCGTAGACCGCCGCGAGGCTATCCGCACGGCGTGTATGATGGCGCAAAAAGGCGATGTGGTGCTTGTTGCAGGCAAGGGACACGAGGACTATCAGGAAATAGAAGGCGTTAAACACCACTTCGATGATAAGGAGGTGGTGAAGGAGAACTTTTAAAAAAGCCTCACCCCCAACCCCTCTCTGAAGAGGGA
>NZ_KV815019.1:7597-29538 GCF_001814145.1 Prevotella sp. HMSC073D09
GGGGAGAGGGGAGTGGTATGCTTTGTTAGTTTACAAGTTTACCTGTTAACGAGTTGATAAGGATTGTCGTCCACTCTACAACCAAGCATTTGGCTTAACTCCTTAACTCCTTAACTCCTTAACTCCTCACATAACTCCTCATAAACTTACAATCTCATAAACTCAAAACATGTTATATTATCTCTTCCGTTTCTTAGAACAGTTTGGCATATCGGGAGCCCACATTTGGGGATATATCTCGTTCAGGGCACTGTTGGCCATGATATTGTCGTTGGTTATATCGGCATGGTTCGGCGAGAAGTTTATCAAATACCTCAAACGAAAGCAAATAACCGAGGTGCAACGCGATGCCAGCATCGACCCCTTCGGCGTTAAGAAGATTGGCGTACCCAGCATGGGCGGCATCATCATCATCGTTGCCATACTCGTTCCCGTGTTGTTGCTGGGTAGGTTGCGCAACATTTACCTCATATTGATGGTGATAACCACCGTGTGGTTGGGCTTTTTGGGCGGCATGGACGATTTCATTAAGATATTCCGCCACAACAAAGAGGGGCTGAAAGGTAAGTATAAAATTGTGGGACAGGTGGGTATCGGACTTATCGTCGGCCTTGTTCTGTGGTCTTCGCCCGACGTGAAGATGAACGAAAACCTGGCATTACAACGCAAAGACAATACCGAGGTGGTGGTGAAACACCGCAGCGAGGCGCGCAAGTCGCTTAAAACCACTATCCCCTTTGTTAAGGGGCACAACCTAGACTACTCGCGTGTGATGTCGTTTATGGGCAAGTATAAAACCGCGGCAGGATGGGTTCTCTTCGTGGTCATGACCATTTTCGTGGTGACGGCCGTGAGCAACGGAGCTAATCTCAACGACGGCATGGACGGCATGTGTGCAGGTAACAGTGCCATTATCGGCGTGGTGTTGGGTATTTTGGCCTACGTCAGTTCGCACTTAGAGTTCGCCGCCTACCTCAACATCATGTACATACCAGGTTCGCAAGAGCTAGTGGTGTTCTTCTGTGCCTTCATTGGCGCGCTCATTGGTTTCCTTTGGTACAACGCTTACCCGGCGCAAGTGTTTATGGGCGATACGGGTTCGCTCACCATTGGCGGCATTATCGCCGTGGGAGCCATCATCATTCACAAAGAACTGCTGCTGCCCATACTCTGCGGCATCTTCTTCGTAGAGAGCTTGAGCGTGATGTTGCAGGTGTATTATTTCAAGATGGGCAAACGACGGGGCGTAAAGCAGCGCATATTTAAGCGCACACCCATACACGATAACTTCCGTACGCAAGACGAACAGCTGGACCCCGACTGCCGTTACGTGCTGAAAAAGCCCAAGGGAGCGGTACACGAGTCGAAGATTACCATCCGCTTTTGGATTATAACCATCATCTTGGCGGCCCTAACCATCATCACCCTTAAAATAAGATAGGCTAGGAGGTAGGGCCTCTCCCTATATATATAATAAGGTGTCGACCCATTCGGCTAACGGCAACGAGCCGGCACCGCAACGACAAACAACAAAGGAAATAAAGCAGAAATGGACAGAATAGTGATATTAGGTGCGGCCGAAAGCGGCGTGGGAGCGGCCGTATTGGCTAAGCAAAAGGGCTTGGACGTGTTTGTCTCGGACATGGGAACCATCAAAGACAAGTACAAGCAGATGCTCGACAGCCACGGCATCGAATGGGAAGAAGGGCAACACACCGAGGCGAAAATACTCAACGCCAAGGAGATAGTGAAGAGTCCGGGCATCCCAAGCGAAGTGCCTATGGTGCAGAAAGCCATAGATAAGGGCATCGGCATCATCAGTGAGATTGAGTTTGCTGCCCGATACACCGATGCTAAGATGGTGTGCATCACAGGAAGTAATGGCAAAACCACCACCACTTCGCTCATCTATCACATCTTTAAGGCAGCGGGCTATAACGTAGGGCTAGGCGGAAACATTGGCCGCAGTTTGGCTTTGCAAGTGGCCGAGGGCGCACACGAGTGGTATGTTATCGAGTTGAGCAGCTTTCAACTCGAAAACATGTACCGCTTTAAGGCGCATATCGCCGTGTTGCTCAACATCACGCCCGACCATTTGGACCGTTACAACTACTGCATGCAGGGTTATGTAGATGCTAAAATGCGCATATTGCAAAACCTTGGGCCGCAAGACTACTTCATCTATTGGGCCGACGACCCCGTGGTGAAACCCGAATTGCAGAAGTATGACGTGTCTGCACGCATCTGTCCCTTTGCCGAAACCCGCGAAACGGGCGCAGCCGCATACGTTTCTGATGGACAGATAACGCTGCCTGCCCCGCTCGACTTCAATATGCCGCAAGCGCGTTTAAGCTTGCCAGGCAAGCACAACCTCTATAATTCGTTGGCCGCGGCATTGGCCGCACGCGCCGCAGGCATTCCGCAAGACGTGGTTGAACAAGGTCTTAGCGATTTCCCCGGCGTGGAACATCGTATGGAACGCGTGGCCACCATGTACGGCGTAAACTACATCAACGACTCGAAAGCCACCAACGTAGATGCTTGCCGTTATGCTTTGGAGGCCATGACAGCCCCAACAATACTCATCATCGGCGGCAAAGACAAGGGCAACGACTACGAACCCATCAAGGAGTTGGTGAAAGAAAAGTGCGCCGCATTGGTATATCTTGGCGCCGACAACACCAAACTTCACCAGAACTTCGACCATCTGGGCTTGCCCGTGGCCGACACGCACAGCATGAAAGAATGTGTAGCGGCCTGCGCCGGCATGGCTAAGGCGGGTTATACCGTGCTGCTGAGTCCCTGTTGCGCTAGTTTCGACCTCTTTAAAAACATGGAAGACCGAGGCAAACAATTCAAGACATTGGTACGAAACCTCTAAACTCCACAGGCAAATGGCACTTAACAAATCGTTAGGCAACTTCTTCAAGGGCGACAAGGTGATATGGATGATATTCTTCTTCCTATGCCTCATCAGTGCCGTAGAGGTGTTTTCGGCATCCTCTTCCCTTACGTATAAGGGTGGAAGTTATCTCGCACCCATCATTAAGCACCTTGGAATATTGTTCTTGGGTGTGGTGTTCATGGTGTTTACGGTGAACATACCCTGCCGTTATTTCAAGGTACTAACGCCTTTCTTGTTCCTCTTCTCGGTCTTAACGCTCTTATGGGTGCTTTGGGGCGGACAAAGCACCAACGGCGCGCAGCGTTGGGTTAGCCTTTTGGGCATACAGTTTCAGCCTTCCGAAGTTGGTAAGGGCACACTCGTGCTGATAGTGGCGCAGGTTCTTAGTATTGCCCAAACAGAGCATGGTGCCGACCGCAAGGCCATCGGCTGGATAGGCATAGCTTGCCTTTTTATCATTGGCCCCATCTTTTTTGAGAACCTCTCTACGGCCTTGCTCATCTGCCTAGTGGTCTATATGATGATGATTTTAGGGCGTGTGCCGGTGTCGCAGTTGGGCAAAATATTGGGCGTAGTGGTAATTCTTGTTGCCGCAGCCCTCTCGTTTGTGTTGGTTTTCGGTCATGCCAAGGCTACCGAAGTGCCCGAACAAACCTTTACCGAGAACGTAGAGCCGAAGAAAGAAGAGAAAGGATTCCTTGGAAGTATGTTCCATCGAGCCGACACTTGGAAGTCGCGCATCTACAAATTCATGAAGAACGAGGAAGTTCCGCCAGAGAAATTCGACCTCGACAAAGATGCCCAAGTGGGTCATGCCAACATCGCCATCGCCTCTTCCAACGTTATTGGGCAAGGTCCAGGCAACTCCGTGCAGCGCGATTTCCTTTCGCAAGCCTTCTCCGACTTCATTTATGCTGTGATAATCGAAGAGATGGGCATCATTGGCGCCGTTGTTGTGGCCATGCTTTACGTGTTCTTGCTTTTCCGAACAGGCAAGATTGCCAACCGTTGCGAAAACAATTTCCCTGCTTTTCTGGCTATGGGCTTAGCCCTTTTGCTGGTTACGCAGGCCTTGTTCAACATGTGTGTGGCCGTTGGTTTGGTGCCGGTTACGGGTCAGCCGCTGCCGCTTATCAGCAAGGGCGGCACCTCCACCATCATCAATTGTGTTTTCATGGGCGCGATAATCAGCGTAAGCCGAACGGCAAAGAAAGCTGAAAAACAAACAAAAAGTGGTGTGGCAGAAAAAAAATGAGTACTTTTGCACTAAGAAACGAGCATCTTGTGCAGGCCTACCAGTAAGCGATTAAGCTGTGCAGGCTCGTCTAACGTGCAGAATAAGGGAGGGAAGACAACCAAGTGAAGACGCTACACGAGGGGGTGAACAATGGCGAAACCATACATTCTTGTATTCCCCATACCAACAAAAACAAGCAAAGAATGGAAAATAACTTGAGAATAATCATCAGCGGCGGCGGCACCGGAGGCCATATCTTCCCTGCCGTGGCCATTGCCAATGCCCTAAAAGCCAAACGGCCAGATGCGCAGATACTCTTTGTTGGCGCGTTGGGTCGTATGGAGATGCAGCGCGTTCCGGCCGCAGGCTACGATATCAAGGGATTGCCCATCTGCGGTTTCAACCGGAAGAACCTCTTAAAGAACTTCGCCGTGCTGTTTAAGATATGGAAAAGTCAGCGCATGGCCAAGCAAATTATAAAGCAATTTAAGCCAATGGCGGCAGTGGGCGTGGGCGGATATGCCAGCGGTCCCACGCTAAACCAATGTGCGGCAATGGGTATTCCCTGCCTGATACAAGAACAAAACTCGTATGCTGGCGTAACAAATAAGCTGCTTTCCAAGAAGGCACGCAAGATATGTGTGGCCTATGAGGGTATGGAACGGTTCTTTCCCAAAGACAAAATCGTACTTACGGGAAACCCCGTGCGCCAACAACTGCTGGATAGCCAACTGACAAAAGCCGAGGCTTTAAGGGCTTTCGGGCTCGAACCCACCAAGAAAACCATCCTCATCGTGGGCGGAAGTCTGGGTGCACGCACATTGAACGAAAGTGTAATGGCACATCTCGACGAACTGCGAGACAGTGGCGTGCAGGTTATTTGGCAAACGGGTAAGAACTATTTCGAGGGCATTAAGGCCGAACTGGCCGATAAGTCGCCGCTGCCGATGCTCAAACCCACCGATTTCATCGCCGACATGGGTGCCGCCTATCGTGCAGCCGACTTGGTGATTAGTCGTGCCGGAGCAAGCAGCATCTCCGAATTCTGTCTTATCGGCAAACCCGTGATATTGGTTCCAAGCCCCAATGTGGCCGAAGACCATCAAACAAAGAACGCTATGGCACTGGTTAACAGGCAGGCAGCACGCTTTGTAAGCGATGCCGAGGCCGTTCAAAAGCTTATCCCCCTGGCTTTACAAACCGTTAACGACGATCAAGCCCTGTCGCAGTTAAGTCATAACATCAAGCAGATGGCTTTGCGCAATTCTGCAGAAATCATTGCCGACGAGGTGATTGCTTTGGCAGAAGAACAAGCAGCCGAAACCCGTTGACAAAAGAACAAAGGTGCAGTGCATGGCTGCCAAACTTACAACATCATTATGGACATAAAGAAAATTAAAGCAGTATATTTCGTAGGGGCGGGCGGCATCGGCATGAGTGCCATTGCCCGTTACTTCATCAAAAAAGGTTATGTTGTGGCTGGCTATGACAAAACTCGCACACAACTTACAAACCAATTGGAGAAGGAGGGGATGCTCTTGCACTACGAAGAAAACGTAGACGAGATACCGCAGGCATGCAAGAAAGCGCAGTCGTGCCTGGTGGTGTACACGCCTGCCATACCCGACGACCACAAAGAACTGGTGTATTTTCGCCAAAATGGGTTCGAGATACAAAAGCGCGCGCAGGTGTTGGGCACGCTAACCCGCACCCTAAAAGGGCTTTGTTTCGCCGGAACGCACGGCAAAACAACCACGTCGTGCATGTGCGCGCACATCATGCACCAAAGTCATCCCGACTGTAACGCCTTCCTTGGAGGTATATCCAAGAACTATGGCACCAATTATATATTGAGTCCCAAAAGCGAATACGTGGTTATCGAGGCCGACGAGTTCGACCGCTCCTTCCATTGGTTACGCCCGTGGATGAGCGTAATCACCTCTACCGACCCCGACCACCTCGACATCTACGGCACCAAAGCGGCCTATATGGAGAGTTTTCGCCATTACACCACCCTCATTCGCGAGGGCGGAGCACTCATCATTAAAAAAGGAGTGGAGCTGAAACCCGATGTGAAACCTGGGGTGAAGGTGTACGAATACGCGCTTGATGCAGGCGATTTCCACGCAGAGAACGTGAAGATAGACAACGGCAACATTACGTTCGATTTCGTTTCGCCAGTCGAAAACGTCAAGAATGTAACCTTGGGCCATCCCATACCCATCAACATCGAGAACGCCGTGGCCGCTATGGCTATGGCACAACTTAACGGATGCAATGCCGAAGAACTGCGTTACGGCATCAAAACCTACCACGGCGTAGACCGCCGGTTCGACTTTAAGATTAAAACGCCCCACTTGGTGTTCCTTAGCGACTATGCACACCATCCCAACGAGATACTGCAAAGCGCGCAAAGTTTACGCCAATTGTATAAGGACAGAAAGATAACGGCGGTGTTCCAGCCGCACCTCTATACGCGCACGCGCGATTTCTATAAGGAGTTTGCCAAGGCTTTAAGCCTGCTCGACGAGGTTATACTCTGCGACATCTACCCGGCACGAGAAGAACCCATCGAGGGCGTAAGCAGCAAACTGATATACGATAACCTCGATGCCGGTGTAGAAAAGAGCATGATAGCCAAAGACGACGTGCTGGAATTGGTTCAACAGCGCAACTTCGATGTGCTGGTATTCCTCGGCGCAGGCGACCTTGACAGCCTTGCGCCGCAGGTAACAAAGATATTGGAAAGTAAGGCAAAGTAAAGGCTTAACCCCCGCCTGATGGCATAGGTGTATGAATGTGAATTGGAAGAAAACTGTAACCATGCTGGTAGATGCGCTGCTGGCCGTCTACCTTGTGCTGGCGTTCACGGCTTTCAATAAGCCCAACGCCAAGGCCGCATTGTGCCAAAAAGTGCAGATAGACATCCAAGACGAAAGCACCAACGGCTTTATCTCCGCCAACGACATACGCAGTAGACTAGATGCCAATCAGCTCTATCCGCTGAACAAGCCCATGCAGGCAGTGCAGGCAAGGCAAATAGAAGAGATGCTCAAACGCAGTCCGTTCGTGAAAACGGTAGACTGTTATAAAACACAAGACGGCTGTGTGAACATCAGCGTCACCCAACGGATGCCCATCGTGCGCATTAAGGCCGCCAATGGCGAGGACTATTACCTCGACGACAACAACCTGGTGATGCCCAATTCGCATTATTCGGCCGACCTCATCATCGCCACGGGGCACATATCTAAGGCTTTCGCGCGAAACTACATCGCGCCGCTAGCCAAACTGTTCATGGATAACGAGCTGTGGGAAAACCAAGTGGAGCAAATCAACATACTGCCCGACAAAGGTGTTGAACTCGTGCCGCGAGTGGGCCAGCATGTTGTGTTTATTGGCTATCTGCCACAGGCCGATACGCAGAAAGAACGCAACGAAAAGATAGTCGACTTCGTAGAGAAAAAGCTCCTTCGGCTAGAAAAGTTTTATAAGTATGGGCTCTCGCAGGTTGGATGGAACAAGTACAGCTACATCGACTTAGAGTTCGACAACCAGATTATCTGCAAAAAGAAGAAAGAAAACAAGAACAACCCCGAATAAGCATAGTGTTATGGCAAAGGATTTTATCGTGGCTATCGAGATCGGTTCGTCTAAGATTACCGGTATCGCAGGAAGAAAGAACACAGATGGAAGTATCTCCATCTTGGCTGTGGCCAAAGAGACGCCCACTTCGTGCGTTAAAAAAGGCGTGGTGTACAACCTCGACCGCACCGTGCAGTGTCTCAACAGCATCGTGTCCAAACTCAAAACCACCCTCAAAACCGAGATAGCCTACGCCTATGTGGGCGTGGGTGGACAGTCTACGCGGAGCATCGAGAACGTCATCACCAGGGAATTGCCTAATGATACCATCGTGTCGCAAGACATGGTAGACTCGTTGATGGACGCTAACCGCAGCATGGACTATCCCGATGCCGACATCATTGAGGCCATAACCCTCGAATACAAGCTTGGGCAACAATATCAAATCGACCCGGTTGGCGTGCCATGCACCCACTTGGAGGGGCACTTCTTGAACATTCTTTGGCGTAACAGCAACTATCGAAACCTCAAAAAGTGTTTCTCTAACGCCGGCATCGCCATTGCCGATGTGTTTATTTCGCCACTGGCCTTGGCCGACAGCGTGCTAACCGACTCGGAGAAACGAAGTGGATGTGTGCTGGTAGACCTTGGTGCGCAAACCACTACCATTGCCGTTTATAGTAAAAGTCTTCTTCGTCATTTGGCCGTAATACCCTTGGGTGGGGCAAACATCACCAAAGACATCGCCTCTTTGCAAATTGAAGAAGAGCATGCCGAACGGCTAAAGCTCACCTACGGCGCCGCATACACCAATCCCGAAGAAGACAATACGGGGCTAACTTACGCCATCGACAGCGACCGCTCTATCCAAAGCGACACCTTCATGAACGTGGTTGAGGCTAGAATTGAGGAGATTATCGCCAATGTGAGATACCAAATACCAGAGAAATACGAAGGTAAACTGCTTGGCGGACTAATTCTTACGGGCGGTGGTGCACTGTTGAAGAACATCGAGGAGGCCTTCCAGCGCAAAACCAACTTCAACAAGATACGCTTTGCCAAGACGGTGAGGTTCGATTTGCATTCAAAACATCCGGAAATCACTGCGCAAGACGGCACGATGAACACCGTTCTCGGTCTTCTGGCAAAGGGTAATCTCAATTGCGCAGGTCGGGAAATATCTAACAATCTCTTCCCCGATGCTGAAACGGAACGCCCTGCAACGCTACCGTCGGAAGGCGAACCCATGCCTAATGTCGCAGACAATAAAGCTCAACAGGAGCAGACTAACTATAAGTCGAAACTCGAAACTAAGGAGAAAAAGGAAGATAAAGCCGAGAAAGAACAGGCCAATAACGAGCCAGAGGAAGAAAAAGGACCAACCAAGTTCAAACAGTGGAAAGAGAAACTTAGTGGTTTCATTAGGCAAATGGCTGAGGAGGAGTAAACAGAAGAGGTTGTAAAGCGTTAACCCGCGCGCTTGCGTTTGGTTAGCAGGTTTAAATAGTTTGGCTAGAAAGCCTAGGATAACTAGAAACCCTAGAACAACTAGATAGGCTAGAACAACTAGATAGGCTAGAACAACTAGAAACCCTAGAACAACTAGAAACCCTAGAACAACTAGAAAGCCTAGAACAACTAGAAAGCCTAGGACAACTAGATAGCCTAGAACAACTAGAAAGCCTAGAAACCCTAGAACAACTAAAAAGCCAACCACATCAAGCGCAGCCATCTTTTCACCTTTTCACCTTTTCACCCTTTCACCTTTTCACCCTTACAGGTCAACTTAAAAAAGAACAACGCTATGTCAGAAAAGAATATTAACAAAGGAATTGTGAACTTCGTAGACGAAGAGCACGGGGATAGCATCATCAAAGTTGTTGGTGTTGGCGGCGGTGGCGGCAATGCCGTTAACCACATGTTCAAAGAAGGAATACACAAAGTGTCGTTCGTTCTGTGCAACACCGATAAGCAAGCCCTAGACGATTCGCCAGTGCCTGTGCATCTGCAATTGGGTAAAGAAGGACTAGGGGCAGGCAACCGTCCGCTCAAAGCCAAGGCTGCCGCCGAAGAAAGCATCGACGACATCAAAGAAATGTTCAGCGATGGCACCAAGATGGCCTTCATCACAGCAGGAATGGGCGGCGGAACCGGTACGGGAGCCGCACCTGTAATCGCTCGTGTTTCCAAAGAAATGGGCATCCTCACCGTGGGTATCGTTACCATTCCTTTCCGTTTTGAAGGTCTAAGAAAGATAGACCAAGCCTTGGATGGCGTTGAAGAAATGGCCAAACACGTAGATGCTTTGCTCGTTATCAACAACGAACGCCTGCGCCAGGTTTACCCCGAACTATCCTTAATCGAGGCTTTTAAGCGCGCCGACGACACACTAAGCGTTGCCGCAAAGAGCATTGCCGAGATAATAACCTACCACGGCTTTATGAATCTCGACTTCAACGACGTGAAGATGGTGTTAGAAGATGGTGGCGTGGCCATCATGAGTTCGGGCTATGGCGAAGGCGAAAACCGCGTTCAACAGGCCATACACGATGCGCTTAACTCGCCTTTGCTCAACGATAACGATGTGTTCAACTCTAAGAAACTGCTGCTCAACATCTCGTTCAGCGAGAAGAACAACCAAGGTTCTAACCTCATGATGGAAGAGATTAACGATGTAGACGAGTTTATGGCCAAGTTCGGCCCCGACTTCATCTTCAAATGGGGCGTTACTTTCGACGAGAGTCTTGGCGATAAGGTAAAAGTTACCGTCCTTGCCACGGGCTTTGGTGTGGAGAACATCACCACTACACCCGAAAGAACGGCCCGTAAGTCGATTGAAGACATTGAGGATGCCGCCCGCAAAGCCCAGGAACGGTTGGATAGAACCAAGCGCATCGACACGTATTATGGTACCGACATGCCTGGCGGCCGCACCAAGAGGCATACCAATATCTACCTCTTCCGCCCAGACGACCTCGACAACGAAGACATTATTTTCGCCGTCGACGAGTCGCCAACCTACGCTCGTTCGCAACAAAAGCTTGAAGAGATACGTGGTTACAGCACTACCGTGCAGAAGAAAAAACAAGACGAGGTGGAGCCGCCAACAACCATGCAGGGAACCATTAGCTTTGCCTAGTGGGCATTCCTGGGAAGTACAGGCCTTATACCACCCCACCCGTTTCATCCATTGCATCAACCCCATTAAGATTAAAATTATGGCTCAATTATTCGAACAGATAAGCAACGACATTAAGGAGGCGATGAAAGCGCGCGACAAGGTGCGCCTTGACACCCTTCGCAACATTAAGAAAGTGTTTCTAGAAGCCAAGACGGCACCTGGCGCAAACGACGTTCTTGAAGACGCTGATGCCCTGAAAATACTTCAAAAGCTAGCTAAGCAGGGTAAAGAATCTGCTGCAACCTTCGTTCAACAGGCTCGCCAAGACCTTGCCGAGGCCGAGTTGGCACAAGTAAAGGTTATTGAAGAATACCTGCCTGCCGCTCTTTCGGAGGCCGAAATTGAGGCGAAGGTGAAAGAAATCATCGCACAAACGGGTGCTACCACAATGAAGGATATGGGGCGCGTGATGGGTATGGCTAGCAAACAAATGGCTGGCTTGGCCGATGGCGGCACCATCTCGGCTATCGTTAAACGACTGTTGGCCTAACAGCCTGTTGCGTTTAGGCTCGGTTAAACCTGAAAAAATAAAAGGTAGAAAGGCTAGAAAACTGCTGATGGCCTCTATCTTCTAGCGAACCTTGTATTTTTGTCGCCCATTGCCGAACTGACGAGTAAGCCAGTTTGCCAATGGGCGAGTTCATTAATTCATACGTCCGTTCGGTATAAGCAATCCTCTCCCTTCCCCTTTTTAATTTATCACATAAATAGTTTTAAGAAGATATGGAACCAATTATCAATGCACACGCACCAGAGTTTACCGTTCAGGCTTTTCAGGACGGACAGTTTAAGACCGTTTCTAACAAGGATATCGAGGGCAAATGGGCGCTCTTCTTCTTTTATCCAGCTGACTTCACTTTCGTATGTCCTACAGAGTTGGAGGATTTGGCTGACAAGTATGAGCAGCTCAAGGGTCTTGGTGTAGAGGTATTCTCAGTAAGTACTGATACTCACTTCGTACACAAGGCATGGCACGATGCTTCTGAGACAATCAGAAAGATTAAGTACTCAATGCTTGCTGACCCAACAGGCGTATTGAGCCGTGGCTTCGGTGTATACAAAGAGGACGAAGGTCTGGCTTACCGCGGTACATTCCTCGTAAACCCAGAAGGTCTCGTTAAGATTGCTGAAATCCAAGACAACAGCATCGGTCGTAACGCTGATGAGTTGGTACGTAAGGTTGAGGCTGCTTTGTTTGTTGCTTCTCACGAGGGTGAGGTTTGCCCAGCTAAGTGGAAGAAGGGTGGTGAGACATTGAAGCCAAGCATCGACCTCGTAGGTAAGCTCTAAGACTTAGTTTCTGTAATAACAGACATAAAAGTGTCATAGAAGTTATGGTGGAGAGATGAGTCTCGGACTTTATCTCTCCACTTTTTTATTAATAAGGAGAGAAATATACAAACCCATGTTAGATTCAAATATACTCGAACAGGTGAAAGGCGTCTTTGCTTCGCTCTCATCTGATATAACACTTAGCGTAACCCGCAACAGCAATGACGAAAACTCAGCAGAGTTCTCTTCCTTCCTCGAGGATTTCGCCTCTACTTCTGACAAGATTAAGACAGTTTATAAGGAAGGAGAACAGTTCTCGTTTAGTATCCTTCGCAATGGTGAAGAAACTGGTATCAGCTTCCGTGGCATACCAAACGGACACGAGTTTACCTCGTTGCTCCTCGCTGTCCTCAATACTGACGGACAGGGCAAGAACCTCCCTGACGAGGCGATTGCTGCACGTATCAAGTCATTGAAGGGTGAAATCCGCCTTCAGACTTACGTATCTCTCACCTGTACAAACTGTCCTGACGTTGTTCAGGCACTCAACGTAATGGCGCTTATCAACCCAAATATTAGCAATGAGATGGTTGATGGTGGTCTTTGTCAGGATGAAATACAACGTTTGAACATACAAGGCGTACCTTCTGTGTACGTTAATGGAGAGCCATTGCATACAGGTCGTGGCGATCTCGGTATCCTTTTGCAGGAATTAGAGGACAAGGTAGGCACCGATCACGATGAGAATGCTGTGCAGACAGTACGTGAATATGATGTTATCGTACTCGGTGGTGGTCCTGCTGGAGCATCTTCTGCTATCTACTCTGCCCGCAAAGGCTTGCGCGTAGCTATCGTTGCTGAGCGTATCGGAGGACAGGTAAACGATACAACAGGCATCGAAAATCTTATTTCTGTCACAAAGACAACGGGTACACAGCTTGCTGCTGACCTCCGTACCCATATCAATGATTGTTCAATCGACGTATTCGACAATCGTAAGGTGGTTTCTACCAACCTGAAAGAGGCTGTGAAGACTGTTTCTGTTCGTGGTGGAGAAACCTTCACCGCACCTGCAGTCGTGATTGCAACTGGTGCAAGCTGGCGCCGTCTTGGTCTGCCAGATGAGGAGAAATACATCGGTCATGGTGAGCATTTCTGCCCTCATTGCGACGGTCCTTTCTACAAAGGTAAGGATGTAGCAGTCATCGGTGGTGGTAACTCTGGTATCGAAGCAGCCATTGACTTGGCTGGTATCTGCCGCCACGTAACTGTTCTTGAGTTCGCTGATGCTATGCGTGCCGATGAGGTTCTACAGCAGAAAGTAGCCAGTCTGCCTAATGTTGAGGTGTTCCTTTCTACTCAGACAACTGCCCTCTTGGGTGATGGTCAGAAGCTATCGGGTATCAGAGTGAAGGACCGCATCAATGATGAGGAGCGCGAAATTGCCTTAGATGGTGTCTTTGTTCAGATTGGCTTGTCGCCAAACAGCGATGCTTTCAAGGATCAAGTAGAGGTTACTCCTCGCAATGAAATTATCGTTGATGCAACCAACCGTACAAGTCTGAGTGGCGTATATGCTGCTGGTGACGTTACAACGGTACCTTACAAACAGATTACAATCGCTATGGGAGAAGGTGCTAAGGCTGCCCTTTCAGCCTTTGACGACCGTATCCGTGGAGTGATTATAGGATAACCTTGCAAACCATAGTACCTGAGTGTATATCTGTCCGATGCGGTAAGTGTGAGCTGACTTCACCTGCCCGTCGGACTTTTTTGTGTTTTGTTACCAGTGCTGTCCGGTAAACTTTCCCCTGTAAGTCAGCCGGCAGTGTCTTGCTATATAATGGTAGTGACAGGCATGGACAGGCCTTTCCTGCAGGTGTGTTGATGCCTGCCACCCGTGGAGTTGTTTGTAAACACCAGTCGTGCTGATGCCCCGCTCCATGCAATCTGTTACTGGGACGGGAGCAAAACGCAGCCGGCGAAGAGCTGTACCGGCAGGACTTGTCTGCCCAGAGGGACTTGTTCTTCCGGAAACAATGTCGACTTGTCTGTTTAAAAGAGATTACGCATAGAAAATGATGTCGCTTATGTCTTATCGGCCGGCATTGGCTTTTTATGTGGGGAAGTCCGTGTAATCATCCTTGTCTGTTCAGGAATGCAGACAGAAAAGGTGCATCAGAATGCCTGCTGGCAGCTATTCTGATACACCTGATAAAGGTCTTGGAAATGAAAGTCTTATTCAATGATCTTGAATACAGCGGCTGATATGGCTTTCAGGTTGATGACATCACCTTTGCCGCCTGTCTTGTAAGTTGCTTCTCCCGTCATGCATAGCGGCCTGGCTTTTCCAAGGTGGGGTATCCTTGCTGAAACCTTTCTGGCACTCGGATTGATGGCAACGACTACGGTTTCTCCGCCGGCCGTACGTTTGTAGACCATGGGGTAGGGCTGGCTTTCCTTGCTGACAAGTTCCCATTCTCCGTTTCCATGCAATGCCGAGTGGGCATGGCGCAGGCGGACCAGTTCACGGGTGAAGTTCAGCAGGGAATTGGGGTCTTTCTCCTGTGCCTCCACCGTCAGCTTTCCGTCTTCCGTATCCACAGGGAAATATAGTTGGGCAGGCTCGCAGGTAGAGAATCCGGCGGTAGGACCGGCAGTCCACTGCATAGGAGTACGTGTCCCGGCACGTTCGTTGCTACCCTCTTTGGTAGGAAGATTCATCTGGTATTTCATGCCGATTTCGTCACCGTAATAGATAAACGGTACACCCGGCATGGTCAGGAAGAAGGTCATGGCCACCTTCAGCTGGTCCATCGTGTTACGCATGCCGATGTTCGGACGCTGGAAATCGTGGTTGGCCGTCGGAATGGCGATGTAGCCGAGTTGCTTTGTGCGGTTGAAGGCTGCCGTGAAGTTGTCGACAAACTCCTTCACCTCTCCTTTTCCTGCCTTGTCAAAGTAGCAGAACTTGTACTCTTTGGAGATGTCCTGCCCCTCCCACGGCCGGCCGTTCGGTGTGTTTCGGTCGAAGAAGAGAGAGGGATAACCCTTGATGCCGAAGTGGATCATGAAGTCGATGTTGAAGCCGGCAGGGATGGCGACGGCCGGGTCGCTCCACTCGGATATCAGTACGCATTGGGGATAATGCCTGTCCTTCCATGCCCTCATCTCGTTCCACAGCTTTGACACCTCTTTCTTCCCCGGGTCGTTCTTGACGAGCGAAGAGGCCATATCCACACGGAAGCCGTCGATGCCCTTGTCAAACCAGAAGGCCATGATGTTCTTCATCTCCCGGCGTACGGCCTGCGGTCCGGGTGCCGTCACAGGCTGCTCCCAGGGATGAGAGGGGTCGGGATGGGCAAAGCCGTAGTTCAGGGCAGGCTGGCATTCAAAGAAGTTCTTCTCATAGTATTTGCCGCGTTTTGCGTCCATCTCCACATAACGCCCACGTGTGCTTCCCTCCGGATTGGCATCCCTGTGGCGCGCTTCAATCTCTTCCTTGTCTTTCTGTGAGATGGTGTCAGTCCATATATAATAGTCGGAATAACGCCCGTTGCGGTCGCCGTTCGCACATTCCTGGAACCACGGCGACTTCACGCTCGTGTGTCCTGCCACCAGGTCCAGGCAGACCTTTATGCCTCTTCTGTGGGCTTCGTTGACCAGTGTCACCATATCGGTATTTGTACCGAAGCGCGGGTCAATCTTGTAGAAGTCGATGACATCGTAGCCACCGTCAAACCATCCCGACTCGAATACGGGATTCAGCCACAAGGCATCCACGCCCAGCGACTTGATATAATCCAGCCTGCTGGTGATGCCGGGCAGGTCTCCGATACCGTTCCCGTCCGTATCCATGTAGGAGGAAGGATAGATCTGATAGAAAACGGCATTGTCAAGCCATTGTGGGTTCGTGCCGATCTGGGCCGTCATGGGGACTGCCATGGCCAGTGCCGCTGCTGCTGTGATGATTTCTTTCTTCATTGTTTAAGTTTTTAGTTGTCAGGATGCCCGTCGGACTTCCTGTTGTGTTGTCTGATGCAAAAGTACGGATATCCTTTTGAAAAACAAAGGAAGAATAGGATAGAGGAGTCTGCATTCCCTGAAAGTTGACAGCCGGAATATCCTTGGACATCCCGGCTGTGATAAGGAATCAGAACCGGCTTTATTTCTTATAGCCTGGATTCTGATGGAGATTCTTGTTCAGATTCAGCACCTCATAAGGAATCGGATAGACGCAGGTGTATCCCTGGGTGTCATCGAGGTAATCGCCGGCAGAAGCATTGTGGCTGACACCGGGATAGCGGTCTGCCGTCGGCTGGGTGAAGGTGCAGAAGCGTATCTGGTCCTGACGCCGTACGCCTTCCCAGGCCAGTTCAATCATGCGTTCGTCAAGAATATCATTCAGGTTGAGCGAGGTGCGCGGGGTGGCGTGTGCCCGGTCCCTGATCTGGTTGACGAGTGTCAGTGCCGCCGCATGGTTGCCCAGCCGGTATTCTGCTTCCGCCTTCATCAGCAGCGCATCGCCATAACGCCAGATGACAAGGTCGTTGTTGTACTGCCCCTGTGCGGCTGCCGTCGGGTCGTACTCATACTTCTTGAAACGGGCGCCGGCGCATTTCACGTCATGCTTGTCGGCATTGGCATCGAAGTCTACCACGACTGCCAGCGGACGGTAAGAGAGTGTTCCGCCGACGCCGTCGTCCACGGTCTTGCCGCCGGTCTGCTGGGTGTACTCCTGTTCTACCCAGTAGTTCTGGCGCAGGCGTGGGTCTTCGTTGCTTTCCTTGTATCCCATCACTTTCATCGCACGTACCGTGGCGCAGGCACCGTTCCATCCGTTGAATCCGGCGGCACTCGCATGGTTGTAGTGTACGGAGCGGATCAGGTTGTAATCGGTAATCTTGTACGTTTTGTCGTCGTTCGGACGTACAAAGATGTTCTCGTTAGAGTTCTGGTTCTGTGTGACGAAGTTGTCGGCATAGTTCGGCGAGAGGGTGTAGCCGAAGCCTGCGAGCTTGTCCACGCAGTACTTCACGGTCTCCCAGCAGTTGCGTTCCGTCCCGTCTACAGTCATCTTGATGTCCATTCCCTTTGCCGATATGTTTGCACCGAGGGTTTCGCTGGCCTTGCATTCCTTCGATTTGTCGTCGCCGACAAACGCCTTGTAGCTGTTCGGAGTTACGTCATCCGTGTTGTAGACAGGTGCATTGAGGGCGCACTTTGCCAGACACATATAGGCAACAGGCTTGGTGATACGTCCGAAATACTTGCCGGTCTTCTGGCTCTGGTCATCTGCGAGGTCAGGCATTGCCTCTGTCAGTTCCTTGACGACGAATTTGAACACATCCGAGCGGTTGCTCTGGTTGACATCGCTGGTTCCCTGCTTGGAAGACGTCACTACCGGCACCTGTCCGAAGAGATCCATCGCATAATAGTAATAGATGGCGCGCAGGGCACGCAGCTCGGACACATATGGCTTGTAGTCGGGATGTTCGCCGAGCATCGGCGTGAGCTGGTCGATGGAGCCGTTGCACTGCCCGATGATCTTGTAGATATGCTTCCAGTTGTTGTTGTAGGTGTCCACAGACGATGCGAAGTTGTGGAGGAAGAAGTTCTGCCACTTGCCGCCGTCTACCCAGTCGCCCTGCCGTCCCGGGAGAATAGCCTCGTCAGAAGTGAATTCCTGCAGACAGTGGATGGCATCCGTACCGCCATAGATACCGTCTCCGATCTCTGAATAGACCTTTGCCACAGAGTTGACATAGGTCAGTGTGGCATTTGCGAAAGCGTCAGTCTCTTTGAACTTGCTTTGAGGTGTCTCGTCCAGCGAGCAGGCTGCAAGCAGTGCCGTGGAGAGCAGTGCCATTCCGAAAATATATTTCTTCATAATAGTATTCCTTTTTTTGTTTATCAAGACCTTAGAAATTAACAGACACATTGAACGAGAAGGTGCGTGTCAACGGGAAGAGACGCTTGTCGTCTACACCCAGTGTCCCGTAGGTTGTACGGCCTTCGTCGACACGGACGAGCGATGCGGAGTTGATCATCGGGGTCAGGCCGCTGTACCCGGTGAGGGTGCAGACGTTGTTGACGGCCAGTCCGAGATGGATGCTCTGGATCCAGTCGGCCTTGAGCTGTTTCTTATTGAAGGTGTAGCCCAGCGTGATGTACTCGAAGTTCACGTAGTCGCCTTTCTCCAGCCAGTAATCGGAAATCTGTATGTCTTTGATTCCTTTCTCTGGAGCATCAGAAAGCACGTTGTAGGTCGGGAAGTTGCTGAGGTTGCTGTAGGTCATGCCCGTACCATTGTAGATCTTATGGCCGAAGGCACCGTTGAACTGCATGGTGAGATCCCAGTTCTTGTACTTGAAGGTGAAGTCCCAGCCAAGGTAAGCCTTTGGTATCGCCTGTCCGCACACCTTGCGGTCGCCGGAGTCGCCGGTATCGATGGTTCCGTTCTTGTCGAGGTCTTCGATAATGTACTGTCCCTTGTCATCGATGCCTTTGCAGTGGGGCAGGTAGAATACGCCGATCGGCTGTCCCTCCATGAGATAGGTCACACCGGTGTTCTGCGTCAGGCCGGCCGCATTGATGTTGGCAACCGGGATGTGCTCACTGGTCGTCAGTCTCTGTCCTTTATAGGTGCCGCTCAGCGAGTTCAGCTTGTTCTTCTGGAAGCTGAGGTTCATGCCGGAATTGAAGGTAAAGTCCTTTGTGCGGATGATGTCGCCGCGCACGCCGATTTCGAAGCCCGAATTGGTCATCTCACCCATGTTCGCCAGCAAGGTGTTGTAGGTGAATGGCGGAACAGGTACGGTATAGGTATAGAGCAGGTCCTTCGTCTTGGAAGTATACCAGTCCAAAGTAACGTTCAGACGGTTCTGGAAAGCGGCGAAGTCGATACCGATGTCGAAGGTATGCTTTACCTCCCACTTCAGGTCAGGGTTGTCGTTGCTCTGGATGGCATAGGTCGTCGTGTTGACACCGTTCACCGAGGTCACGCCGTTCGGTGCGTAGAGGGCCAGTGAGTTGTAAGGAGCGATGACATCCTGGTTGCCCGTCACACCATATCCGAGACGGACTTTCAGGTTGTCCACCCAGCGTACCCCTTTCATGAACGGTTCCTGTGATACGACCCATGCGACAGATGCTGACGGGAACCAGCCCCACTTATGGCCTTCACCCAGCTTTGACGAGCCGTCAGTACGAAGGTTGACGGTTGCGATGTAGCGGTTGCCGTACATATAATTCAGACGTGCCATGTAAGAGCAGAGGGTGTATTCCGTAGACTCGGAGTCCACATCGCCCCAGGAGACGTTGGCACCGGCCTTCATGTTGTTGAAGCCGAAGTAATTGGTATCGAACTTGAACGACTGCTCTGAATTCCAGAAGGTCTTGTATTGCTGGCCCTCCATCAGGGCGAGTGCGTCGATATGGTGCTCGCCGAAGTCCTTGGTATAAGTCAGCTGCAGGTTGCCCATGATGTCCGTGCGCTTCATGTTGCGGATGTATGCCCAGCCGTTGCCGTTGATGCGTCCCTGCTGGATGTCGTTCGGCACGTAACGCTTGTGGTCGAGGTTCATGCGGGTATAGCTGCCGAAAGCACTGAGGAAGAGTCCGTCAGCCAGCGTGACGGTCGCCTTTCCATGGGCGTTGAGCGAACCTACGTCGAAGCGGTCCTGTACCTCCAGCTGTCCCAGCGGGTTGTATATCTCGTTGGCAAGGCGGTCTTCGTCCCACTCGCCTGTCTGCGGGTTCTTGTAGGTCGGGTAGGTCGGGTTGTAAGCGGCGGCAGAATAGAACATCTTCTGCGGGTCGTACTGCATCTTTCCGTCGCGTTCACTGCCCAGGACACCCAGCTCCAGCTTGAGCTTCTTGTTGAAGGCGTACTGCGTGGCATCCAGCTTCACGGTATAGTTGCGCATATCCGAGTTCTTCAATGCGCCCTGACGCTGTACGAAGCCGACGCTGGCGCGGTAGTTGCCGGAGTCGTTGCCAGACGAGTAGGCGATGTTGTGGGTCTGTGTCAGCCCGGCCGAACGCTCTATTTCGTCGAACCAGTTGGTATTGCCGCCGAGGTCGGTGAATGCCACCCCCATCTTGGTGGCAGTGGCACGGTAAGCATCCGCGCTCAGCATTTCAAGGTTCTTGAAGATGGTGTTCACGCCCAGTGTGCCGTTGTAAGAAAGGGAGGCAAAGCCGTTCTTTCCTTTTGTCGTCGTGACGACGATGACACCGGCTGCACCGCGGGATCCGTACTGTGCCGTCTCCGAGGCATCCTTCAGAATGGTCATGCTCTCGATGTCGCCGGGCTGAAGGGCGTTGAACATGGTCATGTCAGCGAAGACACCGTCGATGATCACCAGCGGGTCGTTACCGCCGGAGAGCGAAGAGGTGCCGCGTACGCGGATATTGGTAGACCCCATCGGGTCGCCACCGTTCTGGCTGATGACGACACCGCTGACCTTTCCCTTCAGGGCGTCGGCTGCCGTGGTTACGACACCCTTGTTCATGTCGCCCTTGCCTACACGCTCAATGGCTCCCGACACCGTACGCTTCGTGCCTACGGCATAACCGACGACGACTACCTCGTCGAGCTGCTTGTTGTCTTCGGAGAGAGAAACATTGATATTGGACTGGTTGCCTACAGCCACTTCCTTGTTGCTGTAGCCTACATAAGAGAAAACGAGCGTCGCACCGGGCTTCACATTGGGGAGCTTGAAGTTACCGTCAATATCGGTTACGGTACCGCCCTGTTCTCCTTTCACTTGGATGGTCACACCAATCAATGGCTCACCCGACGCATCCTTCACACTTCCCTGTACCACTGACTGGGCATAGGAACTCATTGCACACGTCAGACCGACAGCTATCACTGCGGTCCGCTTCATAAACGATTTGCTCATGAGGGGTTAAATCTTTTTAAAATTAGTTATACTTTTAGGTTATGGTCCTAACGGATCTGATTGTTTGTCGTCTGAATATCTGCTGGAGCGGCAGGTTGCCCGGGACGATACGGCCTCTGTCGCCTGGGTGTCATTTGTCGTTTCGGGGCAGAATAGTCGTAGGTCTTTATCTTCTTTTCTGCTGTTAAAGGTAGCTTAAAATCTTCAAATAGACAAATAAAAGAGCCATATTTTTTATAGGGAGAGGTGTGCTGCATGGGCAGTCAGAAACCTTAAATTATTATTTTTTATTTTACAAACTCGACCTAATTTTCACGTCATTCTAGCGAAAAAGATAGGTCAAAAAGTAGGCAAATAGCCACATTTTCTACCATTTTACTCCTTGGAACTTGTCTATTTTTAAGAACAAACCCTGCGTTTTGCACCATTTAGCCTTTCTAGAATGGTTGCCAACTCATAATTTTCCAAGCCCAATTACCCACATTTTACCCCTAAAACGCCACTTTTTAACGGCTATTTTGCCCTTTCCAACCATAAAACACATGGTTAGAAGGGGCTTTATTTATACTATTTCGTTGAATGTTTATGCGTATTAGGTTGCATTTAACTGCATTTTGTATTGCGTTTTGTACCTTTTTACCTTGCATTTAGCATCAAAACGCACTGCATTTAGCACCAAAATGCACTACGTTTTGCACCAAAACACACTGCATTTAGCGGCATATTGCACTGCGTTTAGCACCAAAACGCACGAAAGTTGGTGCAAGTGGTGGTGTTTTTTAATAAAAATTCATTTTGCTGCATTCACATACTAGCCTCCTTTTGCATCAAAACAAACCTTCGCGAGAATCG
>NZ_KV815019.1:29638-49473 GCF_001814145.1 Prevotella sp. HMSC073D09
CAAAACAAACCTTCGCGAGAATCGATTTTTTGCACGCCGACTTACGTTGGTGGAGAAAATGGGCACTCATAATGTTAAATTTATGACTAAAAACTAGACAAAACAACTGTGCGTTTACATGTGCATGGGCAACGGCAAGGAAAGCATGTACGCTTACGGCGGCCAGTGCGAGGGGTTGCAAGGCATACACCTTTTATCCCGAATTTGCGCAGCATCGGCAACGGCGCGACAAGTTTTCACAGCATTTATTGCGCATCTAAAAAAGTATTATTACCTTTACTGCCATAATACAGCTTTTGGTTGAGGTGCAGTGTCGCTCCGAACAAGAACCAATCGCACCCTGAGGAAAACGTTTTCGCATTAAAAACGTTAACGATATAAGCACATATTCATGTAAAACAAAGTATTTATGATATCTGTCTATTCCATCAAACCGCAGTTTCAACGGGCATTAACACCTATTTTAGAGTTGTTGCATCGTGCAAAGGTTACCGCCAATCAAATCACCCTGTGGGCCGGCATCCTCTCTCTTGTCATCGGCATTTTGTTTTGGTTTGCGGGCGATGTGGGTACGTGGCTCTACCTCTGCCTGCCTGTGGGACTGCTGATACGTATGGCCCTGAATGCCTTAGACGGAATGATGGCTCGTCGTTACAATCAAATCACCCGAAAAGGAGAGCTGTTAAACGAACTGGGTGATGTCGTTTCAGACACCATTATTTATTTTCCGCTGCTGAAGTATCATCCCGAAAGTCTTTATCTTATTGTGGCTTTCATTGCCCTCAGCATTATTAACGAATTCGCAGGAGTGATGGGAAAGGTGCTGTCGGCAGAACGGCGGTATGATGGTCCGATGGGAAAGAGCGACCGTGCTTTCGTTCTCGGCCTCTACGGAGTGGTCTGTTTGTTTGGCATAAACCTTTCAGGATGTTCCGTTTACATCTTTGGGGTTATCGATTTGTTGCTGGTAGTCAGCACGTGGATTAGGATAAAGAAGACGTTAAAAGTAACTGGAAGTTCGCAAACGCCTGAGTAAACCGACGATATAGATAAGCAGTGGAGTATGAAAAAGAAACCTTATCCCACGGTTGCGGTTTTTTCTGGTGGTGGTACACGTTATGCTTTGTATCTCGGCATGTATGCGGCGATGCAGCATTATGGTGTAAAACCCGACCTGCTGATTGCCGCTTGCGGTGGCAGTATCGCTGCCAACATCATCAACTCGTTTGCTACCGACGAGCAGCGAAAGGCCTTTATACAGTCGGAAGAGCTGTATCGCTTTGTGCAAAACACCCGAATGACACGTTTCAAAATGCTGTATAAGATAGGTGTCTATTGCCAGCGCAAGGTGCGAAACACATGCTATGCACCTTATATCGAAAATATTTTCGATAAATTTATCGTAGATATGCCCACCGACATACGCCCGCTTTTGCCCTCGTTGGCTGTTCGGCCAACCCTTCCCACCATCGTAGTAGGTGCCCGATTGTTGTTTGACAGGGCCGACATCGGTAAAGAAAGAAACGGAAGAAAACTTTATCGGAAGGTGCTTTTTACCGATGCCGAGACAGCTCGAAACATCGATTTGTCTGCCATTAACTGCAATTTTAAAAGCTATGAGGGTAGTGCCATCGACTCGCAAGTTGAGCTGTTTCAAGATGTTCCCTTACCCATTGCCACCCGCATATCTGTTTCGGATATGTTCTACGTTCAGCCCGTACATTACAACGGCGCCTATTTTGCGGGCGGAATTATTGATTTGATGCCCATAGAACTGGCCGAACAACTTGGCGAAACGATTATCTTTGAGAAGAAAAAGGGATTCGGCACCATCGACGAGGCACTTATTAGAGCCGTTTTTGGATATAGTGGAAACCGCCGATTGCAAGAGGTGATGACGCATTCGGTGAACTATTGGGTAGATACGGCCGACATGAACCAAGTGCTTGCGGGCCATTACATCGAGAAAAACATCAATCTTCTGAAGCTCCAGGTAGAACTGAAACTGCCCAAAACCTATGCGCAGTTTGTAGAAGATATGAACTTTCAATGGCAATACGGATACGATAGGGTTGCCCAACATTTTAAAAACAAACAGGTATGAACATCTTTATTACGGGCGGAACATCGGGTGTCGGCTTGGCCTTGGCGCGGTTTTATGCTGCCGAAGGCCACCGGGTAGGGGTGTGCGGACGAAATACGACACGAATAGACAGGAGTGATGAGGTTAACAAACTGCTGTATGCCTACCAGCTTGATGTGTGTGATAAGGACGCATTAACCGCTGCCGTAAAAGTGTTTTGTGCCGATAAGGACTTGGATATGATGATTGTTGCTGCCGGATATTACCGTAACGGCGTTACCGAAGAAGTGGATTTTGAGCAGACTTCACAAATGTTGAAAGTTAATATCGCGGGTGCATTGAATGCGATGGAAGTGGCGCGAGAAACGATGAAGGCATCTGGTGGACATTTGGTAGTGATTGCTTCGGTTGCAGGATTGCTGCACTATCCGTGCGCAAGCGTATATGCCAAGTGCAAAAGAGTTTTGATACAGATAGCCGATGCTTATCGCCGAAGTTTGGCCGACTATCAAATAACGGTTACAACACTTGTTCCAGGCTACATAGATACGCCTCGATTGAGAGAGATATACCGTAACGACCTTTCCAAATGTCCGTTCTGCATGCCCTTAAATCGGGCTGTTGAAACAATGACAAAGGCCATAGCGCAGCGCAAAGAACAGGTGGTGTTTCCGCCAAAAATGCGCCTTTCCATCGCCTTTCTTTCGCTTTTACCCACTTGTTTGTTATCGGCTTTTATGCACCGAAAGACATTATGGAGCATTCCCAAATAAACGATAAAACGATATGGGCGAGTAAACAGCCCTTGCCAAACGGTTTGATGCAGCGTTGCGGTATAGATAACAAATGCTTGCAAGCAAGCAAATACATCGCCCTGGTTATTTGTTGGGGTGTATTCTATGCTGTTTATACTTTTGCTGCAAGCTATGCGGCATCGCTTAAAGAGGTGCCTTCGCTTTGCTTTTCGTTTGAAAAGGCCATACCGTTTGTACCTTTTGCCATCTATTTTTATAGCAGTAGTGTGGTGTTTTTTATATGGGTTTTCTTCCTTTGTAATACCTTTCGGCAGCTGTCGACATTAAGTAAACGCATCGTTTTTATAACCATTTTATCGGGAATTTGTTTTATTATCTTTCCGTTAAAACAAAGTTTTGTACGTCCGGAAACAACCCATATCTTGTTTTCCGTCATCAATACGTACGATACACCTTTTAATCAGGCCCCGTCTTTACATATAGGTTATGCCTGCATCTTTTGGAGTGGGGTGCGAAATAGCAGGTTCAGAAACTTACTGAGAATGTGGTTGGTGTTGTTAATGCTGTCTACCCTTTTGGTATATCAGCACCATTTCATCGATATTTCTACCGGTTTGATGGCAGGTTTTCTGACGTTATGGATGTTTCCTTACCGTAAAAAGCGCAACCAACAAATAGCAAAGGTTTACTTTTTTGTTGCCGCCGTGGGGCTGACGGCGTTGTTGTTTGCCATCGAACATTCGGTTTTTGGAAGTATTTTTTTATTGTGGGGCATACTCGTCTTGCTTTTATTGGGTCGTGCTTATTATCGTTCTAATCGACATTTTCTTAAAGACGACCACGGTTGCATCGGTTTTTTGCGTTATATTTTCTATTTTCCCTATATCGCAGTGTATCGCATATTGTGGCTGTTTTCTCGTCAGGCACCTGTAGAAATGGCACCCAACATCTTCGTTGGAGGCTTGCTTTCATGCCGTTCTGCGCGGAAATTCGCCCTATTGGGAGAGGTTTCGGTGTTCGACCTTTCAGCCGAATTACCCGAAAACGCCTACTTTCGCACATCGGCAGATTACCATTGCTTTCCGCTTTTGGATATTGCCACTATCCCCAAAGCCTGTGAGGAGCATATTGTAAATACGGTTTTAGAGAAGATGAAAGCCAGTGAAGTGCCTCGAAAGCTATATATTCATTGTGCAATGGGCCGTTTTCGGAGTTGCCGAATAGGTGAAGCGGTGCTGTTAACGATAAGTAAGAATTTAACCAGAGATAAAAATGGAAACAGGAACATTTAAGAGTTTTGACAACGCAGATATTTTTTATAGGGTGTGGAATTACAGCCCTTCGCAGAAAACCATTGTGATATTGCATCGCGGGCACGAACATTCGGGACGTTTGCAAGCCTTTGCCGAGAACGAACAATTTGTGCATTTCAACATCTTTGGCTTTGATATGCGTGGACTGGGGCACACTTCGCAACCCGTTTCGCCCCATTTCATGGACTATGTACGCGACTTGGATGCTTTCGTAAAATACCTCCATGCGCAGTATGGAATTGTTGAGAAAGACATCTTTGTGGTGGCTAACAGCATTGCAGGCGTAATTGTTTCGGCGTGGTGTCACGACTTTGCGCCCCGTATTGCTGGTATGGCACTTCTTGCTCCTGCGTTTACCATTAAGTTGTATGTGCCTTTTGCAAAGACGGGAATTGCGTTGGCAGCCCGGCTTTTCAAACATCTTACGGTGCCCAGTTATGTCAAATCGAAGGTGTTGACACATGATGTGGAACAACAAAAGGCGTACGACACAGACCCGCTAATTACTCGAGAAATTGATGCACACTATCTTTTGGATTTGCTGAAAGCAGGAAAGCGTATCGTAGAAGATGCTGCTGCCATTACCATACCTACGCTGTTGCTCTCTGCCGGCAAAGATTACGTGGTGAAAGACGATATGCAAAAGCGGTTTTTTGTTGACATCAGCTCCACCCAAAAGCGGTTTATCAAGCTCAAAGGGTTTTATCACGGGCTATTGTTTGAAACGCAACGCGAACAGGTTTACAATCCTATCGCTGAGTTTATCAACCGCTGTTTCTCACTCGAACAACCGCCAACGACCTGTATGCCTGATAAATTTACAGTTGCCGAGTATAACAAAATGGCTCTGAATATGCTTCCCCGAATTGAACGTTGGGGCTTTCGGATACAGAAATGGATGCTCCATCACTTGGGATTTCTTAGTAAAGGAATGCGCGTAGGACTAAAATATGGTTTTGATTCGGGTATGTCTCTGGATTATGTTTATCGCAACCAAGCGCAGGGATGCGGACCTATTGGGCGATGGATAGACAAAGGTTATCTTAACGCCATTGGTTGGCGAGGAGTGAGAATACGCCGAGAGCATCTCATTGCAACCGTAGAAGAACGTATTGAAACGCTTAAACAGCGCAATGAACCCGTGAAAATACTCGACATTGCCGGTGGAACGGGTAATTATTTGTTCGACATCAAGCGCAGGTTTCCTGAAATAGAAGTGGTTATAAACGACTTTTCGGAAACAAACATTGCTTTCGGCGAGGCACAGATACAACAACAAGGACTTCAAAATATACGGTTTACTCGTCTTGATTGTTTTAATAAAGACTCATATCGACAGCTGAATTTTGAGCCTAATATCGTTATTATTTCCGGTATATTTGAGCTTTTTGGTGATAACGAGCTTGTTTGTAAGGCCATCTCTGGTGCTTTATCCGCACTGCAACCAGGCGGCTTTTTGGTCTATACTGGTCAGCCTTGGCACCCTCAGTTAAAAATGATTGCTTTCGTATTAAACAGCCATCAAGAGCGCGATTGGATTATGCGGCGGCGTTCGCAACGCGAACTGGACAGTCTTTTCGCCTTTTATGGCTTAACCAAATGTGGTATGAAACTCGATAACTTCGGCATTTTTACCGTTAGTTATGGAATGAAATAAGTTGCAAACGGGCTTTTTCTTCAGCCGCAGACAAATCAGTTGGGGTGTCGTTATCAAAGTAAGATGTGTTGACGGCGATGTTTCGGCGTGTCAAAGTCATTTTCCAATTACCCGTCGCCCTGCCATTTTGTAGGATAAGAGGAAAGAAAATACCGTTGTTAGTAAATGCTTTGCTGTTGTGAGAAGCTTGCAAAACATCGCCGCGATACTTGTAGGCAATGATGTATTCGTCGTAAGCAGGCAGAAAGATAAAGCTTTCTTTCTCTTTGATGTCGATTGAAGAAGAATCGTGCAGCAGGTAAGTTTTATCGTTGAGAACGACCTTTTGAAGCTCTTTTCCAATAATTTCAACGCCCAATCGCGCCTCTTTTATTGACAATCCCGACCACCAACAGAAGTCGTCTAACGTTGCGGGGGCATGACTTCTAAAATAATTGCGTGCCAATTTGCTCAACGCCTCGTCTTTTGTGGGTAAGGGCATAGGGGCTACTCGCTCGTCTAAGAGCATGTAGGTATGTGTGTTTCCCACTTCAGGGCCGCTGCAAATGAGTGCCTCGCATTCGGCATTCTCCAAAAAGCGGTTCATAAAAATGGTGTCCGAAGGTAAGCCTTTTTCAGCTATTCGTTCTGTAATTTGCTGTTTGGTAAGGCTCTTTCCACCGCTTAACATATCATAGATATGCTGGTTAGCGGTATCGTACATCTGCTCGGTGATGGTCAGTCCGTGTCCTTTCATCAACGATGCGTAGGCAGATTTCAGTCTGTTGCACGACAATTTGAGCATCCAACGAATATCGTTTGGGCTTACATAATGCCATGTAGGGCGTAGTACGTGGGTGCGAAGAATCTCTCCACGGTAGAGGGCTTGCTTGATTTGCTGCATCGTTGCGCCGCGTGTACGTATTCCTAGTGCCAGCTTTGCCATTCGGGGTTGTTGTGCTTGTATGGCTCCCATCCAGGCTACAACATCTTTTACGTCGGTAAAATCGGGGTTAGTTAACTGTTGGGCGCGCAGCCGAATCATTGGAATATTTATTTTTTTCATGCCTTTTGTGGGGATGTTTACTTATTGCAAAGATAATCAGAAATGCGTAAACTCGGTATCAAAATGGTGTTAGCCCCTTTGATTTCTTGGTTAGGTAGTCTTTAGTAAAGTTCATTGGGCTTGTTTTTACAAGGGGACTTCGTGGTGAAACCTTAGGATTAGACAAAAATGGCTGTATCGGATGCTCTCTTGATACAGCCATTTATGCTATCTGTAAGTGGTTCGTTTAGAACTTAATCATAATCCCGACCGTGGGGAGAATTGTTCCACTATAGTACACCAGTGGACGAAGCAACTGTTTGGTGTGGGGCGAAGTGGGGTCGTCCATTACATTCCCCTCAGTGTCACGATTGGTATATATCGGTTTGGATGGCATATTGCTGATGTAGGCATTCTGCACATCGAGATATAGGTTGAGCATCCAATGCTTAAAATAGAACTCCTTATCCAAGCGCACATCCAGCTGATGCGCATCGGCAAGACGTAGTGTATTGAATCGCTCGTAGTCGGTATAGGCCTGATTGGTAATAGACCATGCAGCCTTGTTTGTAGAACGCTCCACATCAATGGGCGAATAAGGAGCACCGCCTATGTAACGCCAGCGAGCCGAGATGTACCAGCCTTTGGGTAACTTGTAGCTTGTTGTAAGATTGAGGATGTGCCTCGTGTCCCACGAAGAGGGTCGATAGATGCCATTTTTGTCTGTAAACTCACTCCGAAAAAGCGTGTACGTAGCGGTCAGATCTATATCACGCCAACCCATAAGCTTAGCCACCACTTCCACACCATAGGCCCTACCATCGCCCGTAGACGTAACGGCCTCATCGCCCACTTGCCCATAGTCTACACCTTTGCTGGCCAAACTAATTCCGTCGGTAAGCGAAATAGGATAGTGGCTATACTGCTTATAGAAGCTCTCAAGAGAGAAACGCAGGAAGTTACCCGGATGATATTCCATACCCACAATAGCTTGATTGGAGGTGATATACTTGAGCCCATTGCTCCGATTGACATAGTTTCCCTCGGTATTGCGATAGCCCATCGTTGTGTAGGAGGGGGGCATCGCATAGTGCCCAATGTTGGCATTGAGGTCGAAGTCTTCCGAAAATGAATACGACAGCGATAGTCTAGGCGACAATTGCTTGATCGGATTGCTCATGCTGGCTGTGAAAGTGTTGCCCACTAAATTTACTCCAAGTGAAACCTTGAACCGATTGTTTAGATACTGATCCGAAGCTTGCACGAAGGCTTGGTAAGAAAGCAGGTCGATGCTGCTGTGGTATTGGAAGGGGACAACATTTCCCGAAGTGAACTGCAAGCGATAGACGTCATTGACATAGTTGCTGTACTTGATGCCAGCTCCAAAGTTCAGTTTGATAGGCAGCGTAGTATAGTTGCGTTCGTAGCGTAGTTTAATCTCGGCTTCGTCCGATTGGTAGTCGGATATTTTGGATGCCGACTTATCGTTATCTTTATACTTTACACCTGCGTTGCGCAGCATGTCTCGGCTTAAAATCCAACTGTCTACGAAGTGTTTGCCGTAGTGTTTGTAGGCCAACCCGAAGGTATAGTTCCACTGAGCATACTCGGGCAGGTAGCCTAGTATGTATTTCTGCGCCTCGGTACCTGTCTGTTCGAGGTTTCTGTTGAGGCTCATGTTGTCAATAGCGCCTATACCAATCACGGTAATCTCATGATGTGGATTGATGCGCCATTTGTATTTCATTTGAAAGTCGTTGTAGGTGGGCAAAAAAGGCAAGCCAATCACCTTGAATAACCACTGCAAATAAGATTGACGAAAAGAGACGATGAACGATGCATCCTTGTTCAAAGGGCCGTCTAAGGTAATCCCTGCATCCGATGCTCCTACCGCAACCTTTGTGTGCAGTCTGTCTCTGCTACCATCTTTTTGCTTTATCTCCATCACGGAGCTAAGGGTATTGGGTCTGTTAGCAGGGAAAGCGCCTGTATAGAAATTTATCTCGCGCACAAAGTCGGGATTGATGATGCCGACAACACCTCCCGATGCCCCTTGTGTGGCAAAGTGATTGATTACGGGGATCTCTATGCCGTCTAGGTAAAAGACGTTCTCTGTGGGGCCTCCGCCACGTATGATGAGGTCGTTCCGATTAGGAGCTGTTGCACCAACTCCTGGCAGTATTTGCACCAGTTTGGAAACATCACGATTGGCTCCAGCACTCTTCTCAATCTGCTGTATTCCTAAGGTGAGTACCGAAACCGGACTCTCGGTAGGGCGAAGCAATAGATTGGGGCTAACTAAAACTTCTCGAAGCGTTGTAGAAGCTTCGCTAACCATAATGTCTATAAAAGTTGTCTGATTACCCAGTACTTGTAATTCTTCGGATATTTTAGTCTCGAAGCCTACCATGCTGACGACGATTTTATGGAAACCTGGCTGTACGCCTGTTATTGTAAACGTTCCTTCTATAGAGGTTTTCGCACCGAGAGAAGTTCCTTGTACTTGTACTGTGGCGAACTCTAGTGGTTCGTTGTTCTTGTCGTTGATGACGCGCCCTTGGATAATTCCTGTTTGGGCAAAACCATTATAGGCGAGCAGGAAGGCCAAACATAATAAACTGTATATCCGCATTGTTGCTTAATTGAAAAATAGACGTAGTCAAATAGTCCCTACCAGCTGTTCGTAAGGATTACCTAATCTTGTTTTACAAAGATAATACAATTACTAACAAACGCAACAATAAAAAGAACAAGATTATACTATTTACGCCGGTTCGGTATAAGAAAGTTCGCTAAAAGGTTAATAGTCTTGCTATTGTTTTGTGTTTTTATAGTTGAAAATCACTAACTTACAAAGCATATGCAGCCATGATTACCACTGACAAAGCTACTGAAGTATTGTGTATATTGGATGAGTTAAGTAAGAATTTAGATGCCGAATGAATTAAAAACCTCCATGTTGCACCCGTAGGTGAGGGATATAAGCGCATGAGAAACCGCAAGTGCCAAATGTCTAAGAGCGAAACCATAACCATTCCATCGTTCGCATTTTCATCGTTCAGAAAATGCGCTTGCTAAGCCTTGATGATGCATTATTACGTTAACCGCCGTGTTAAATACGTTTTGTACCAAAGCGAGAGCTGAAAAAGCTCGCTACAAGCGCTTATAGCCTGTGGAATGAAAGATGGCGTTTGGAGGTTAGAAGGGTGAGCTGTTGGCGGTGATGGGCTGTGAAATGAATGGCCTAGATAGTGCCAAGCAGGTATCTAACGTTACGAGAGGCCGGGCATTAAAGGTACAGCGGTGCCTCGTTACCCATGTTAAAAAGCAAGTCGATAACGCTTAGATTGGGCAAGAACCCGTGGCGTTGGGCAAACACTTGGTAGTAAGGGCGGGGCGTAAAAGTGGGGTCGTGGGGCGGATTTTTGGGCACTATGGTGTCGCGGAAGTCTTTGAAGGTGGGGATGGTGCCTGTGTCGGCATCGACAAAAGCGGCAGGCATGCTTGCACCCGATGCCAGTTGCGCCTGCGTTGGCACAAAGGCGGGGGTGAGAATAATGTTGGGGGTAAAGTCGAGTAGGGCGCAAATGGTGTGCGTTAGTTCGAGGTTGAAGTCGAAAAGAAACTCGAAACGGCGTTCAAAAAAGGGGCGAAAATCATCGGCGTAGTATTCGAAAAAGGGACTTTCGTTATAGGCCGACACGATGGCTTGCCAGTGAATGTGCCGCCAATTGCCGTGGTCGCTTATGCGAATGTCTTTCATAGCCATGCGCGAGGCCTGCTCGCCCGATGGCCGTTCGATGGGGATGGTTAGGGCTTGTGCCCCGTTGGCCGTGGCTATGATGCAGCGGTTGCGGTAGGTTTGCTTGATGAAATGGTCGTGTTGCTCCATCCAACAGCCATTGCTGTGGAAGAGTTTGGCGTACCATTGCACGGGGGCGAGATAGGCAGAAGAGAGTAGTGGGAACATGTTTTGTGTGCGGATTTAATGAGATGAGTGAGAATGTTGGGGCTGATGTAAACACGGGGGCAGGGAGATTGACCGCCGCAGGCACGCTGAACATGCAGAGAAAGACCGATGAAACCTAAAAAACAAGTGGGACAAATGCAACATGGCTGGCTCAATATAAGCCAAGAACACAGCGTTGCATTTGTCCCATCGTTCTTAGGTATGTGCTAAAATCCAGTGGAGTTAAGTTTTAGAACCAGCCTTTAATCTGCGGCATTGCGCCTATAATACCCTAGGTGGCTAAGGCTAAATCATTTTATCTTATCCACCAATTTGAACAAGCGGTTCCATCTGATGCCCTTAAATCCGGGATGGTCTACATCATGCGACCACCAAATGAATATGGGTTTGCCCACCACATGGTCTTCGGGTACAAAGCCCCAATAGCGCGAGTCGGCCGAATTATGTCGGTTGTCGCCCATCATCCAATAGTAGTCCATCTTAAAGGTGTAGCTGTTGGCGGGCTTGTTGTTGATGTATATTTGTCCGTTGCGCACGTCAACCTCGTTGTCTTCGTACACGCGTATGGCACGTTCGTACATCGGCAGGTTGGCTAAGCTAAGCTTAATGGTAGCCCCTTTCTTGGGAATCCATATCGGTCCGTAGTTATCGCGCGTCCATTTCGTATTGGCATTGAGGGGATAGAGGTCGCCTGTGGGTGCGTCGGTGTTCAGTTTCACGCTCTCAACGATGTCTTTTCGTGCAGCAAGTGCCTTTGCAGCCTTTGCTGTAAGTGGCATAACGCCGCTTGTGTTAAGGCTTTGCAGGTCTTCTTGCGTTATGCCTAGGCTTGTAAGCAAGTCGTCGGGCAGCATTCCTTTCAGCTTAACATAATAGGTGTATTGCACGTTTTCGGGTTCTTTGTTGGGCTTGCCGTCAAGGTAAACGATGCGATTCTTTATTTGCAAGGTTTGTCCGGGCAGGCCTACACAACGCTTAACGTAGTTTTCGCGGCGGTCGGTGGGCCGCGAAATAAGGTCGCCATACTCGTTGGGATTTTGCAAGATGTAGGCGCGCCCTAGTTCATAGATGTGCTGGAAGTAGGCGCGTTGTTGCAAAAGCGACATGCTGTCGAGGTTAACGGGCTGGTTGGCTTGGTCGTAAAGCTGCTTGCCATACGAGTAAACCATTTGGTAATAGTCGGCAGCTGCCCATCGTGCCTCGTTAACAAGGCTGTCGCCCGATGGGTAGTTGAACACAACGATGTCGTTAAGTTTCACGTTTCCTAGGCCTTTTACGCGGCGATAGTCCCAGTGCGGCACCTCGATGTACGACTTAACGTTAATCACCGGCATGGTGTGTTGGGTTAATGGCATGGTAAGTGGCGTTTGTGGGATGCGCGGACCGTAGCTCAGCTTGCTTACAAAGAGGTAATCGCCCGTGAGCAAACTCTTTTCGAGCGAGCTTGAAGGGATGACAAAGTTCTGGAAGAAGAACAGGTTGATGAAGTAAACGGCAACAAGGGCGAAGACGATGGCATCTACCCAGCCCATGATAAAGCGCGTAGGTCCTTCGGAATCTTTCCACCATTGCCACTTTATTTTCTTCGAAATATAAACGTCGTAGATGAAAGGCAGAACGAGCAATCCCCACCAACTTTCCACCCAAAAGAGGAATGCGAGGTAGAGAAGTGCCACGATGATGAATTTAGTCCACTGCTTGCGTGGGTTGAATTCTTTCTTTTTCTTGTTTATCATTGCAAGTGTTAGTTATATGTTTTGTGCCTTTTGCCCCTTACGTTGTGGTGAAACATGGTTGGTTTCGGTGCCGTATGTGGGTGCAGGCGCATGTTGTTGTCAGAACTTAAAGAGGTCGTTCATCGTTAATAAGCCATTGTGTGTGGCGGCATATTCGGCAGCCAGCACTGCGCCTTCGGCAAAACCGCGGCGCGAATGGGCGTCGTGGGTGATGCTGATGCTGTCGGCCTCGCTGTCGTAAACGATGGAATGGATGCCCGGAACCTCGCCGCGACGGAAACTGTCGATGGCCAATTGGTCGTCGGTTGTTTGCTCGCTGGGTACGATTGAGCCGTCGGCCAAGTGCTGTTCGCCCTTAACCCACGTTGCTTTACGGTCTAGTTGTGCCACAACTTCTTCGGCCAAAGTAATGGCCGTACCCGAAGGTGCGTCTTGTTTATGCACGTGATGGGTTTCTTCGATGTGCACATTGTATTGCGGAAAGCGGTTCATCAGTTCGGCCAAACGGCGGTTTAAGGCCTGGAAAATGGCCACGCCAATAGAGAAGTTGCTGGCCCAGAACAGCGTTTGGCCTTCTTCTTGGCACATCCTGCGCACCTCTTCGCCGTGTTGGGCAAGCCATCCCGTGGAGCCCGACACCACTTTTACGTTGTGTGCAAAGGCCTTTCGATAGTTGTCGAAGGCCGCTTGGGGGGTGGTAAACTCGATGGCCACGTCTGCCGAAGCAAAGGCGGGGCTGTCGAAGTCGGCTTGGTTGTCTTGGTCGATGATGCAAACGATGTTGTGGCCGCGTTGTTTGGCAATCTCTTCAATCATGCGGCCCATCTTTCCGTAGCCTATAATGGCGATGTTCATGGGTTGTATTTTTTCTATTATTATGATGTAATGCGTTCTCGGCAGTTAGCCTTTGAACGTGCTGTGGGGCAGTGGCAATGGCGCGTAATGCCCTAATTTACTGCGCAAAGTTAGCGAAAAAAGGGGTAAAAGCCATCCTTTTCGCCTTTTCATTTTATCCCCTTTCACCTTTTTTAGACGTAAAGATGGTAGCTGCCGCCTGCCAATAGCTTTAAAATCCCCTTCATTTCGAGTTGGAAAAGCAATACGGTGAGTTGCGAAATGGGGATGTTGGCCGTTATCGACAGTTGGTTTATGGGTTGGTCGTTAAGCTTTTGCAACGCCTGTACCACGGCTTGTTCTTCGCCAGAGAGTTGTGGAAACAATTGTCGCTCTATGCCTTGACGTGTGGCTTGCATGCGTTTGAAGTCGGTTTCCCAGCCTAGCGCGTGCACAAAGTCGGCTGCCGAGGAAACCAGTTGGGCCTTATGGTCGCGTATCAGGTTGTTGCAGCCCTCGCTATATGGTGCGCCCACGTGACCGGGGAAGGCGAAAACATCGCGGTTGTAGTCGCGAGCGATGGCCGCAGTGATAAGTCCGCCGCCATGTGCAGCACTCTCTACCAGCACACAAGCATCTGAAATGCCCGCCACAATGCGGTTTCTTCGCACAAAGTTTAGCTTGTCGGCATTGGTGTTGGTGAGAAATTCGGTGAGCAGTCCGCCCTGTGTAAGCATTTCGTTGGCCGTTTGTTTATGGCGAGTGGGGTAGAGATAGTCCAGCCCATGAGCCAGCACGCCCACCGTGTCTAGCCCGTTTGCCAAGGCTTGTCGGTGCGCGTTGATGTCTACGCCGTATGCCAGTCCGCTAACGATAAGCACTTCGGGGCTAAGATTTTTCAACTCCGAAACGAAGCGGCGAATAAGATCTTGTCCGTAGGCTGTGCAGTGGCGCGTGCCAACAATGTTGATAACGCGCGCCCGATTAAGGCTGGCCGTACCTTTATAAAATAGCACAAGCGGTGCATCGTCGCAGTTTTTAAGTCGTTGCGGGTAGTTGTCGTCGGCCAAAGCAAGCGCTTGTATGCCGTTGCGTAGGTTGTATTCCATCTCGGCATCGGCCACTTTGAGGTGCGTTTCAATGTTACGCATGGCCTCTTGCAGGCGTGGCGAGGCATCGGGCAGCACCTCGCGCAGGTCGTTTCGGTGTGCAATAACGGCTGTGGCCGAACCCAACAGTTGGTATAGCTGTGCCAAACCTGCAAGGTTAAAGTAGTTAACGCGTGTTAGCGCGATGGCGTTTCGGGTCTCGTTGTCGTTCATGGAGGGGGTTAAGTTTCTTTTAGTTTACGAGTTTACAAGTAGACAAGCAGACGAGTTTACACGTAGGCAAGTTAACGAGTAGACGGGTTTACAAGTTAACAAGGGCGCAGCCAAGTAAACATGTTGATGGGTAACATGTTTACTTGGCTCTATTTTTTGCCGTTTCTATAACCGTTAGTTAACGGGAACATGGGTTATTTGTCGGCCGATTGCTGATCTATAAAGGGTGCGAAAGCCTTGTCTATTTCCTCACTTCGGCTCAGTCTGCCGTTCACTAAGCATACAAGTTCGGCCGTGGCACGGAACGAAAGTTTATCATCTCGCTTGCGGAAGATGTCGTGATGGAACACATATCGGATGCCTTCTTGCGTAATACGGAGTTTAGAAACAAGGATATCGTCGCATTGTAGTGGCGTTTTGTATTGCAAAGTCATGCGTGCCACCACGGCATCCACTCCCTTTTCGTGCAGGCCAGCAAAGCTTAGCCCTGTGTGTTTCAAGAAAAGGTGGCGCGTGTGTTCTGTGTAATGCAAATAATTGGCGTTGTTAACAATGCCTTGGATGTCGCATTCGTAATCGCGAACTTCCATCTCGGTTGTGAATGTGTACATATATATAGTTATTTTAAAAGCCTCAGCCCAACTACAACCGGCCTCACCCCCAACCCCTCTCCAAAGGGGAGAGGGGAGTGATATGCCTTATTAGTTGATGAGTTAGTTTATGAGTTTATGAGTTGACAACGATTGTCGTCCCCCCTCTGCTGCCAAGCATACGGCTTAACTCCTTAACTCCATAACTCCTTAACTCCTCAACCTCATAACTCCTCAACAAGTTATCTCCTCAAATATTCATACCCAATTCTGCATCTTAGGCAGTTTTTGCGGTCGCAATATTCATTTTTAAGCTGAATAAGAGCCTGCGTATCGCCAGCGTTATTCACTTCTAGGCCGCACGCTTTCCACATCCTAACGATATGGTTATCCTCCGCTTTAAGCTCGTCGAGCAGCTGATAAGCGCGGTCGCACAGAACATCGTTGTGGCGATGACGGCCGTAAGCGAAGAGAACAGGCACAACGGTGTTGAGGATGAGCACATCGCGCGAGCCCGTAGAGAGAGCTTTGTCGCTGGCTTTACTTTCTCCGCCAAACACATAATGCGTTTGCCAATAGCCCGAAACCTGCGTGGCTAAGGCTTTACGCAGCTGTGTTAGATTTTCGCAAGCCACGATGTTGGCCAACGATGCCCGGCGCGAATGGTGAAGAACGGCCAGTTGCGACAGGCGGATGTGTGGAAAATTCTGCGGCCGCAGTCGAAGAAACAACCACAAGGAAGGGTCTAATGGCTGCAAGTTAAACTTGTGCGCAAGGTAAGCGTACTCCTTTTTAAGTAGCCCAAAGTAGTCTTCGGCCGTGGCTGCGTCTCGGTGTCGGGCGGGTATGGCCGTATCGTTTAGCAGTCCTGCCTGCCCCATAAAGAGGGCCTCTATCTGAAAAGCATTGTCGCGATGGTGGTCAACGCATCGCAATGGTACGTTGGCAGCCCAGCGTTCGAAGGCATCGCCGTTTACGCCGAACCCAAAATTGCGCGCCAAAGTGATGAAGAAGGCGTCTTCCCACGACCCCTTTGTCTGCTCAACGCGCCGTACCACCGCCTCGGTTTTGCTTACCAGCCGCTCTGTTTGTAGGGCGGCCAGCCAGCTATGCAGCGTAAGTCGCTGCAATTGGGGAATGATGTGGTGGCAAGGCGGAAACTTATCGGTCGCCAACAGCTCGTCATAGTGGTCCGCAATGCCCTTGGGCACGGCCAATTCCATTTGTGGCAGCTGCTTGCCGTCTTGGGTTAGGCACTCCATGTCGGCCTTTCCCACCACGTGTAGCACCACATTATTATATCGCGGGTCGTTATGATGCCCATGTTCAAACCATTGCGAGGCCATGTCGTGTATCTCTACGTTGCCCACCCAGAGCGTATCGCCAAGCTTAACTTTGGCGTTAAAGAAGTCGGCACCGGCGTTGTCGTTGTGCAATCCCACGTCAATCACCTCCACATCTACGCCTTCGGTTGTTTTCAAAGGTGCAGTTGCGAATAGCTTGTGTTTCCAAACATAGTGCAATAGCTGTTCCATGGGCATGTCGATATAAGGGTTCGTGCCACAAAAATATAAAGAAAAAACGAAAAAACGGCCTTTTGGGGCAAGAAATATCCAAGTTTTTTGCATTCCGTTTGGGCGCAGGCAGCCCCATTGTTTGCATGTTTTGTTTATTGGTTAAGTCTTCGTACCTTTGCAATTATGAAAATAGGAAACATATCGTTTGATGCTCATCCGCTCTTCCTCGCCCCGATGGAAGACGTCACCGACATAGGGTTTCGCCTGCTTTGCAAACGTTTTGGCGCGGCAATGGTGTACACCGAGTTTGTCAGTGCCGAGGCATTGGTGCGATCGGTGAAGTCTACCGTGAGCAAACTAACCATCAGCGATGAGGAACGCCCTGTGGGAATACAAATCTACGGGCGCGATGTGGAGTCGATGGTTGAGGCTGCACGCATTGTGGAACAAAGCCGTCCCGATGTGATAGACATCAACTTTGGTTGCCCCGTGAAGAAAGTGGCAGGCAAAGGGGCTGGTGCGGGCATGCTGAGAAACGTGCCCTTGATGTTGGAGATAACACGCCAAGTGGTGCGCGCGGTGCGTACGCCCGTAACGGTGAAAACGCGATTGGGATGGGATTGCGAAGAAATTATCATCCCCACGTTGGCCGAACAACTGCAAGATTGTGGCATAGCAGCCCTTACCATACACGGCCGAACGCGCTCGCAGATGTATACGGGCGAGGCCGACTGGCGTTATATCGGCGAAGTGAAGGCCAATCCGCGTATCCATATCCCCATTATCGGCAACGGCGACATTTGTACGCCGCAGCAAGCCAAAGAGGCTTTCAGTCGTTATGGCGTTGATGCGGTGATGGTTGGGCGTGCCACATTCGGTCGGCCTTGGGTGTTTAAGGAGATGAAAGACCATCTTGAAGGCTTGCCCCAAGACCCTTCGCTCACCATCGACCGAAAGATTGACTTGCTGGAAGAGCAACTGCGCATCAACATTGAGCGTATTGACGAGTATCGCGGCATACTGCACACGCGCCGTCATCTTGCGGCAAGTCCTATATTTAAGGGCATTCCCGATTTTAAGCAAACGCGCATAGCGATGTTGCGTGCCGACAAGCAAGAAGAGCTAATCGCTATCTTGGAGAGCTGTCGCGAACGGTTAAGAGGGATGGAGTAGACTGTTGGGTGAACGCTGTTAACCCCCTTATTGGCTACAAGCGAGTTGTAGTGGCACTACTAACGGCTGGTAGTGCCACTACCGATAGTTTGTAGCCGCAGTACCGATAGTTTGTAGCCGCAGTACTAGTGGCTTTGTACCGGCAGGTTGATGGTAAAGTCTTTGTTGATTGATGAAATTCTAAAACCAATTTGTTTTGAGGATTACTCATCATCTTGTAACCCTACAAGCGTGTTCGCGCCCTATTTGCGGGTGAATTATTGTGAATTATTTCATAAACATGAGTTATATAATATTGAAATAATTCGTGATAATGTTGCAAATATAGCATTATTTACCTAAACTCGCAAGTGAGTATGCGCATTTTTTCATACCTTTGTATGTCAAAAAACAACGTTATTCGCAAGCACAGGTCAACAATGAGGTAAGCATACCGCCTTATCTACTTGTTAACAGGTCAACTTGTAAACTGATAATACAAACTGTAAACATGAACGTAGAGATAGAATCCTCGTGGAAAGAGCAACTGGCCAATGAGTTTGAAGAGACTTATTTCAAGGAATTGTCTGACTTTGTAGATGGCGAGTATAAGCAGAATAAATGCTTTCCACTTGAAAAAGATTTATTTAATGCCTTTAATCTGTGTCCCTTCCACAAGGTAAAAGTGGTGATAATCGGTCAAGACCCCTATCCAGGTAAGGGGCAAGCGCATGGCTTAAGCTTTTCGTTTGATGGAGGAAAGCCTTTCCCTCGCTCGCTGAATTACATCTTTAAGGAGATAAGCGATGATTTCAAAACGCCCATTCCTACCAACGGAAACCTAACACGATGGGCCGAACAGGGCGTGCTTTTGCTCAACACCATCCTAACCGTGTGTCCTGGTGATTCTAACAGTCATAAAGGGAAAGGTTGGGAACAGTTTACCACTGCTGTTATTAAGCGGTTGAATGATGAATGCGAAGGACTTGTTTTCATGCTTTGGGGTGTAGAGGCGCGCAAGAAAGGCAGTCTTATTGATGCTGATAAGCATCTCGTTTTGGAAGCTAGGCACCCTGCTGCTAGCCCTCCAAAGGGGGGCTATACTGACCAAGACGAAGGTAAATGGCCTGGTTGCAAACATTTTTCGAAGGCCAACGAATATCTTTGTGAACGCGGGAAATCGCCTATCAATTGGTATGAAACAAAAGAATTGTAAAGGTGAAAAGACTTTTAAAGGTGAAAGAGCTTTTAAAGGTGAAAGGGTGAAAGGGTGAAAAGGTGAAAAAATGGCTAACGCCCACCAACTTGTTAACTCGTTAACTTGTCAACTAGTCAACTAAGAAGGTTGAAAAATAGCTAACGCCCACCAGCTTGTCAACTGGTTAACTCGTCAACTCGTCAACTAGCAACAGGTGAGAAATGGCTAACGCCCACTACTTGTCAACTCGTTAATCCGTCAATCTTTGTAAACTTTTCAGCAAGAATTTTAACACTAAGAGTGCCCTTTTTCTCAACCAACCACTCATCTTGCTGCAAAAAATCGATTCTCGCGGAGGTTTGTTGTGGTGCAAAATGGGGTTAGCTTGCCAATGCAGCGAAATGAATTTTTATTTAATAAAACCACCATTTGCACCAGTTTCGGGGCTATTTGCTGCTAAATGTGGTGCGTTTTGCCGCTAAATGCAATGCGTTTTGGTGCAAAACGCAGTCTAATATGGTGCAAAACGCACGGCGTTTTGGTGCTAAATGCAATGCGTTTTGATGCTAAATGCAGTGTAAAATGCTACTAAATGCAAGGCGAAAAGCATAAAAATCCACCACAATTGGTATAAATAAACCTTTTACAACCATTAAAAAGATGGCTAAAAAGGGCAAAATAGCC
>NZ_KV815019.1:49573-51488 GCF_001814145.1 Prevotella sp. HMSC073D09
ATTGGGCGCAAAAAATAATGAGTTGGCAACCAAAATAGAAAGGTAAAATGGTGCAAAACGCAGGTTCTGACCCATAAAACAGACAAAACAAAAGATGTGTAAGATGGAAAATAGCGGCAATTTGCCTGCTAAAGAGCGTTTGTTTTTGCTAGAATGGATGGACGAGAAGGATGTGTTTTGTAAAATATAAATACTTAATTTAACTTTGCTTGGACATCGACAAAAGATAGAAAGCAGGTTTTTAATGACCGCTTGTAGATAAATAAGCATGTGTAGGCTAACGTGTAAATGGGCATTTTTTCATACCTTTGTATGTCGTAAAATGATGTTTTCGGTAAGTTCTAGTTCATGGCAGGACAGGCAAACTGCCTTGTCTACCTGTTAACAGGTCAACTTGTAAACAGGTCAGCAGGTCAACTGGTTAACTTGTCAACAGATAATACAAACAATAAGCATGGATGTAAAGATAGAATCTTCGTGGAAAGAGCAATTGGCTGATGAGTTCGAGAAACCTTATTTCAAGACCTTGTCTGCCTTTGTGCATGCCGAATACAAGCAGCATCAATGCTTTCCGCCTGCACAATTGGTGTTTAATGCCTTTAACTTATGCCCTTTCGATAAGGTGAAAGTGGTGATAATTGGGCAAGACCCCTATCACGACGACGGACAAGCGCATGGTTTAAGCTTTTCGGTTAACGATGGCGTGCCTTTTCCGCCGTCGCTGCAAAACATCTTTAAGGAGATTAACAACGATCTTGGCACACCCATTCCCACAAGCGGAAACCTAACGCGCTGGGCCGAGCAAGGCGTGCTTTTGCTTAACGCCACGCTCACCGTGCGTGCCCATCAGGCTGCCAGTCACCAACGGCAGGGCTGGGAAACGTTCACCGATGCAGCCATAGCGCGACTAAATGCAGGGCGCGAGGGACTTGTCTTTATTCTTTGGGGCGGTTATGCGCGCTCGAAGTCTGCGCTTATCGATGCTCGTAGGCATTGCATCTTGCAATCGGTTCACCCCTCGCCGCTATCTGCCAATCGTGGCGGTTGGTTTGGCAACCATCACTTTTCGCAGGCCAACGCCTATCTTTCTTCGCGCGGACTAACGCCCATCAACTGGTAAACAATGAACAACAACATACCGCCCATTATGCAAGTGGGCAACGTACTTATCTCTTCCGACCTCATTACCGAACGCTTTTGTTGCGACCTCGATGCCTGCAAGGGTGCTTGTTGTATTGAGGGCGATGCAGGAGCACCCGTTACACTTGATGAGATTGCGGCTATGGAAGACGCATTGGACATCGTGTGGAACGACCTATCTGCACAGGCACAGGCCGTTATCGACAAGCAGGGCGTGGCCTATAACGACCGCGAGGGCGACCTCGTGACGAGTATCGTGAATGGTAAGGATTGTGTTTTCACCTGCTACGACAAGGGGCTTTGCCTTTGTACATTCGACCGGGCGCATCGAGCAGGGCTTTGTTCGTTTCGTAAGCCCATATCCTGTGCACTCTATCCCATTCGCGAAAAGCGTTTCGATGCCGACCTTGTTGGCCTTAACTACCACCGTTGGGAGGTGTGCAAGCCTGCCGTAAAGAAAGGTCGCGAACTGAATCTGCCCCTCTATCGTTTCTTGGAAGGTCCGCTAACCGAGCGGTTCGGGCGCGAATGGTACGCCGAATTGTGCGAGGTGGCCGAGAGCTTGGAGGAGGAAGGAGAAGAGGAGTAAGTTTGAGGAATATAAAGAGTATAAGGAGTTAAGGAGTTATGGAGTTAAGGAGTTAAGCCAAATGCTTGGTTGCAGAGTGGATGGCAATCCTTATCAACTCGTTAACTGTTCAACTCGTCAACTGTTCAACTAGTAAACCAACAAAGCATACCACTCCCCTCTCCCCTCGGAGAGGGGTTGGGGGTG
>NZ_KV815019.1:51588-62979 GCF_001814145.1 Prevotella sp. HMSC073D09
TCCCTCTTCAGAGAGGGGTTGGGGGTGAGGCTTTAAAAATATAATATCACACAATGTTAAACGAACAACGCAGCAGTATGCTACACGGCATCTTGCTTATTGCCCTCTTTTCGCTTGCCGCTTTCTATCTTGGCGACATGGCTTGGGCTAAGCATCTTTCTATTAGTCCGATGATTATCGGCATCGTATTGGGCATGATTTATGCCAACAGCCTGCGCAATAACCTACCGCCGACGTGGGTTCCGGGCATCACTTTCTGTGCCAAAAGGGTGCTTAGAGTGGGTATTGTGCTGTATGGTTTCCGATTAACGCTACAAGATGTAACAGCCGTAGGACTGTCTGCCATTGTGGTTGACGCCATTGTGGTGTGCGTAACCATTGGCGGAGGGTTGCTTATCGGCCGAATTTTGAAACTCGACCGCAGCATAACGCTGCTTACTTCGGTGGGCGCAGGTATCTGTGGGGCGGCTGCCGTGTTGGGAACAGAGGGCGCAATCAATGCCAAACCCTATAAAACAGCCGTGGCCGTGTCTACTGTTGTTATCTTCGGAACGCTCTCCATGTTTCTTTATCCCGTGCTTTATCGCAATGGGGTGCTAGACCTTTCGCCGCAATCGATGGGCATTATGACGGGCAGCACCGTGCACGAAGTGGCTCATGTGGTGGGTGCTGGCAACGCAATGGGCAAAGGCGTGTCTGATATAGCCATCATTGTAAAGATGATTAGGGTGATGATGTTGGTCCCTGTGTTGCTTGTGGTGAGCTGGTTTGTGGCACACGGCAAGCAGGGTGATGCCGAAACGCAAACAAAACGCAGGGGGATAACCATCCCTTGGTTTGCCGTTTTGTTCTTGGTGGTTATCGGTTTCAACTCGCTAAACCTCTTTTCTCCCGCTGTAAACGATGCCATTAACACCTTCGACACCTTTCTTCTCACAATGGCGATGACCGCTTTGGGTGCAGAAACCAGCATCGACAAGTTTAAAAAGGCTGGTGCAAAACCCTTCCTCCTTGCTGCCTTGCTATATTGTTGGTTGCTAGGTGGCGGCTATCTTATTGCTAAGGCGTTGTAGTAGGTGGGGATTTTGAGGAGGAGAGAAGGGTAAATGATGGTGAAAGTGACTGCTTTTGCGAGTGAGATGTTAGGCAGTGTGCGTTAAAGAATGGTTAAAGCACACTGCAATCTCCGTACTTTTACTCATTCTAACTAAGTGTGTTGTGCTACCACAAGCTAATTTTACCTGCTGCCCCTAAGTCGAGAGTGGCAGTAGATATGCCCAGTGCTTGAAACACGCGACTCATAGTAGGAAGGGTAATAACGCTCTTCCCACTTTCCAATTTGCATATTTGTGACCTTTGTACACCGATACGTTTGCCCAGTTCGTCTTGTGTTAGGTTTTGGGCCACACGAGCTTTTCGTATGGCCTCACCCACGTAGTATGCGTGGGTTTCTTCTTTCAATCGCTCTTCCATTGCATCGCGTTTAGGTGTTCCTTCTTTTCCAAAAACTTCATCAACCAGTTCGGAGAGTGGCGTTAAGTTCATCTTTGCCATGTCTACTTATGTTTTTGTTCAAAATATTGTTTTCTAATCCCTTCTGCTTTGGCAATTTCCTTAGGGGGAGTTTTCTGCGTTTTCTTAACTATACCATGTGTGGCGATAATTAAAGTCTCTGTTTCCGTGTCCCAAAAAGAAAATAATCGGTAGCAGTTACCATTAAATAGAGTTCGGAACTCCCATATTTGAGTTCCTTCTAGCTTCTTGAAAAGTGCGGTATCCATAACCCCTTGCTCTATCTTGCGGTAGTTATAGATGATTTTCTCTTGCACTTTTAGTGGAGTGGAACGAACAAACGCTAAGGCTTCTTCCATCATAACCACTTCAATATTGTGTCTTCTCATGTGTCCTCGGTTTATATATGCAAAGATAAACGTTTGTTTCCTATTAACGAAACAAACAGCGTGTTATTTCTTTTAGTTAACCTATCTTTGGTCCTTTCAATATATAATGTTAGCCCTAAGTACTGTTTTCTTGTTTTTATTCTCATCACTTCCCCCTCTTCATCACCACAACGGCATTGGCCACTTTGCGTTCTCCATCGTGGTCGAACTTACGATTGTCGCAAGGATAGTTGGCAATTCCGTTGGCGTTATACCCTTTTGCCCAGAGCGTTGTGGAGCCTCCGCCGTCTAGATTAAGGGCATCGGTGCAGCCCAACTGTTGCAAAAAGTGGCGCAGTTCGATAAGGTTCATACCGCCAGCATAACCCGGATGCCGTCCGTCTACGGTGACGAAAAGCACCGTTCCGCGCGAAGTGAGGGCGATAGCCGTGCGTGGATGCTTTTTAACGATGAACCCCATGCTGCTGCTACGCAACGAAACGTCCTTGCCGCGATAGAGAAGTAGATGCCCAGAGGCCAATGTAGACCCGTGCCGACAACGGTAACGCTGCTCGATTGCCTTGTTCCAGGGCATGATGTGGAGCTTTCGGCCGTGCGTTCGGATAGCTCCCGTTACGCGAAGAGCAAGTTCGGCCGTGGTTGTTGTGTCGATAACGGTGCGCCCTTGGCGTAAGTAGGTGATGGCCGAACGCTTATGTATGTCGAAATACGAACCGTTGATGGCTGCCAAAGCCTTGGTGCGGCGCGCCATTTCGCCCACTGTGGCACCGCCATCTGCAACCGCAATGTCGAATACCAGGCCGCGTTTAGGCGTAATTTCGGCCACTGTAACGGTTTGGGCACAGCCGTATAGCAAGGGCCAACGCATCTGTCGAACTTCTATATTGTCGCTAATCTTCTTCGTTTCCCATATCGCCATGTTGATGGCCACAACGTCTTCGCGAGTTTGGGACACAAGGTGGAGGGGCAGGAATAGCCCCAAAAGCAGACCAATAAAAAACTTATTTCGCATAATATGGTTGTTAATCGTTGGCAGATGTGGTTGTTGCGGTGGGCAAATTGGTGAGCTTTCTTCACCGTCAAAGCGATAAAGTTCGCCGTTGCGCATCTTTTGCATGTCTGTTTTCATTCCATTTTCGTTTTACGATGTGGGCAAAAGTACGTTTTTTTGATTAACTTTGCAACAGCAAGCCCAGCCCCAGCGATGGGTTTTCACACTATTTACCATTCCGCCACATCATGTTCCATCCCCTACATACCACTCTTCCGAGGCCCGAAAAGATGAACAACCCCTTCTTTTACGAGCCCGATGCGTTGTGCCTGATGGCTGCCGAGCAGGTAAAGGGGCTCGTTGCCCAACACGAAATATGGCGCGAAGAGGTGGCACAGGGCAAGATGTTCGGCGTATTAGTGGTTGAACGCCCCACGCCCCACGGCGCAGAGTTGGGTTATTTGGCCGCGTTCTCTGGTCAATTAGGTGGTAAGGGCACGTGGGAAGGGTTTGTTCCGCCCGTGTTCGACTACTTGCAGCCCGATGGTTACTTCAAAATACACGAACGCGAGATAAGCGAAATTAACGCACAACTAAGCGAAATGGAGCGTAACCCGCTGCTTAACGAGCTGAAAACGCGCCTTGCCAACGAACAAGAAACGGCCGAAACGGAGTTGAATGTTTACCGAACGATGATGGCTGAGGCCAAAAAAGAACGCGAAAACAAGCGCAGACGGGGCGCAACAGCCGAAGAACAAGCGGCGATGGTGGCCGAAAGTCAGTTTCAAAAGGCGGAATTGCGCCGGCTGAAACAGCGGATTAAGACCCAAATTGAATGCTTGCAGGCCGAACTGAATGTGCAGGAAAAGGCGATGACAGACTTAAAAAACAAGCGCAAACGCCTATCAGACGCGCTGCAGCGTTGGCTTTTCCAGCAGTTCGAGATGCTTAATGCGCGTGGCGAACGCCGTAACTTGCTCGACATTTTCGCCCCAACGCCCCAACGAACACCACCTGCCGGCACGGGCGAATGTTGCGCACCAAAGCTGTTGCAGCATGCTTTCGTTATGGGTTATCGTCCGCTTAGCATGGCCGAGTTTTGGTTGGGGCGGTCGCCCAAAACCGAAATAAGGCGCGAAGGTGCGTTCTATCCTGCCTGTTTGGGCAAATGTGGGCCAACGTTAGGCTTTATGTTACAGGGCTTAGCGGTGCAGAGCGTGCCGCAAAAGCCCGTCGACAGCGATGCCTTACGCGTGGTTTACGAAGACGATGCTTTGGTGGTGGTGAGCAAACCGCATGGCATGTTGAGTGTTCCTGGCAGAGATGGCGGCACGTCGGTTGCCCAATTGATGCGCGAACGCTACCCAGATGCCGACTCGCCCCTTGTTGTTCATCGACTAGACCAAGACACTTCGGGGCTGATGCTCATCGCAAAGACCAAGGAAATGCACCGAACATTGCAGTTGGCCTTTGAAAATCACGAGGTAAAGAAACGCTATGTGGCGGTGCTAGACGGCTTGTTGCCGCCCGAAAAGCAGCGGGGTGAAATATCACTACCCTTAAATAGCAACTACTTAGACCGTCCGCGGCAGGTGGTAGACTGGCTAAATGGCAAGCCAGCCGTTACGCGGTACGAGGTGATTGGGCACGAAGAGGGGCGCACCCTCGTGGCGCTTTATCCGCTAACTGGGCGCACGCATCAACTTCGTGTACACTGCGCACACCCCGATGGACTAAATTTGCCCATCCTTGGCGACCCACTTTATGGTAGGAAGGCCGACCGCATGTACCTGCATGCCGAAGTAATTGAGGTTGAAAAGCTGGGATTGAGGGTGGAAGATGATAAACGGTTTCACCTACAACCCCTCTCCAAAGAGGGAGGAGAGTAAAGCCTCACCCCCAGCCCCTCTCCAAGGGGAGAGGGGATGGTATGCTTTGTTAGTTTACCAGTTAACGAGTTAACGAGTTAACGAGTAGACCAGTTGACCAGTTGATGAGTAGACCAGTTGACCAGTTGACAAGGATTGCCATCCACTCTGCAACCAAGCATTTGGCTTAACTCCATAACTCCTTAACTCCATAACTCCATAACTTCATAACTCCAAAAAATATGAAAGAAGAAAAGAGAAACCTTGCGCCGAACGAAAAGACGCGCGAAGAAGGCAACGAAATGGCTTGGCAGGTGCTGAGCCGCGAGTATCTGATACGTAAACAATGGCTAACGGCACGTTGCGATAAGGTGTGTCTGCCTACGGGCGCGGTGGTAGACGAGTATTATGTGCTTGAATATCCCGAATGGGTGAACACCGTGGCCATTACTCGCGAGGGCGACTTTGTGCTTGTTCGCCAGTACCGCCACGCTTTGGGCGTAACAGCGATGGAGATTTGTGCAGGCGTGATGGAACAAGGCGAAGAACCGATGCAGGCCGCACAGCGCGAACTGCTGGAAGAAACGGGATATGGTAACGGTACGTGGCGTCCGTTGATGACGATTGCGCCCAATCCAGGTACAATGACTAACCGTTGCCATTGTTTTTTGGCCACAGACGTGGAGAAAGTGTCGGGGCAACATCTAGACGACACGGAAGATATTCAAGTACATGTTGTTAGTCGCGACGAGATGTTACGCATGCTCAAAAACAATGAGCTTTACCAAGCCATGATGTACGCCCCTTTGTGGAAATACTTTGCCTTAGAAGACGAACTGAAAGGTTAACTTCGTGCGAAGAATAGAGGGCGGCATCGTTGGTGAAAGGGTGAAAGGGTGAAAAGGTGAAAAGGTGAAAGGGTGAAAGGGTGAAAAAATGTCTGCGTCTACAAGCTTGTAAATTATTTGACTACTTTACAAGTTTACGAGTTGACAAGGATTGCCGTCCTCTCTGCAACCAAGCATTTCAAGTTAACGAGTTGACAAGGATTGCCATCCACTCTGCAACCAAACATTTGGCTTAACTCCTTAACTCCATAACTCCATAACTCCTTAACTCCATTATCCCAAGAAAAACATCACCATTACTTGCACGATTATCACCCGTAGGAACATGCCGAGGGGATAAACTGTGGCGTAAGTAACGGCAGGTGTGTCGCCTTCGAGCGTTTCGCTAGCGTAAGTAAGTGCCATTGGGTTGGCCATCGAACCGCAAAGGATGCCGCAAATAGAGCCGAAGTCGAGTCGCTTGGTGCGCAAGGCGATATAGCCCACCAGCAGAACGGGTACCACCGTGAGCACGAAACCAAGCCCCACCCATAGCAATCCCTCAGGGCGTATCACCGTTTTGAAGAAGTCTTGACCTGCATCCAAGCCCAAACAGGCCAGATAGAGCGACAACCCCAACTGACGGAGCATGAGCGATGCACTGCGCGTTGTGTACGAAACAAGTCGGAAACGTGGGCCAATGCTGCCCACAAGTATGCCCATCACGATGGGGCCGCCTGCCAAACCCATGCGTACGGGGGCACTCATGCCGGGCAACATGATGGGGATAGTGCCGAGCGCAAGACCCAAAAGCATGCCCAGGAAGATGGCACCGAGGTTGGGTTCGTTAAGCGTTTGTACGGCGTTGCCAAGATAATGCTCCACGTTTTCAAGCGCATCGTGTTCGCCAACCACCGTAACGCGGTCGCCATATTGCAAGCGCAGGTCGTTTGTGCCGAGAAGTTTGGTGTCGCCACGCGTAACACGGCTGACGTTCACCCCATAGGTGTTGCGCAGTTGCAGCGAACCAAGCTTTTTACCATTGAGCATCGGACGGGTGATAACCACCACCTTCGACTCCACTTTCTTGTCGATGTGGTTCCAGTCTATCTTGTCTTTGTTCCAATCTTTATCCACTTTCTTCCCCAACAACAGCTCCATTCCGCCCACTTCGTCGTCGGTTGTTACAACAAGCACGTTGTCACCTAGTCTTAATTTGGTGGTTGAAACGGGCACAATAACTTGCTCGTTGCGCCATATTCGCGATACGATAAAGCGGATATGAGCCATTTGTGAAATCTCTGCCAGCGTTTTTCCGTCGATGGCTTGGTTCACAATTTCGTATTGTGCCACGTAAGTATGGTCTTCGTCTTGTGGCGAACGGGGCACCAAGTCGTCGGGTTTTACAAAGAATTTACGGAGGAATATCATGGCGAAGATAACGCCTAGAACACCCAAAGGATAGGCCACGGCACAGCCAAGTGCTGCACTACGTGTGGAGAAGCCGAAGTTTTCGAGTGCTTGTTGGGCGGCTCCAAGGGCTGGCGTGTTGGTAACGGCACCCGAAAGTATGCCTACCATCGTTTGCATTGGCACGTTGGTTACTTCCGAAAGCACCAGTGCGAGGATGGTTCCCACGGCAATGACGGCAAATCCCCACAGGTTGAGCGAGATGCCTTCTTTGCGTAACGACCCGAAGAAGTTGGGGCCAACGTGCAATCCCAGCGTGTAAACGAAGAGCACCAAACCAAAGGCCTCGGCATATTGTAGCACGGTGGGGTCGATGTCTAACCCCCAATGGCCTGCAATGATGCCGATAAAGAAGACGAAAGCCACGCCAAGCGAAATGCCCTTGACGTGTATCTTACCCAGAATTAGGCCTACATAGCATATCAGCGACAGCACAACTACGGTCTGAATGGCTGAATGCACGGTGAACAGGCCGTTAATCCAATCCATGCGTATATTTATTTTGATATTCTTTGCAAAGGTAGTGCAAAGGTGGTGAATGGCAAAATGTTGGGAGAAATAAAATACAGGCTCGCCTCTAATTCTGTTTCAAAGGGGAAGAACAGGATGATACAATGCATTTTGCAGTCAAAACGCATTGCAATATGCAGTCAAAACGCAGTGTAATATGCAGCAAAACACAAGACACATGACTAGGTCTAAATTTACTTTACACGTTTTTTGGTTGTTGTTGCTGGATTGGTTTACAAATTTTTACTTGCTTACTGAACAGCCTTACGCCTCCAAGGAATGCGCTTACACGATACAAGATGCAAGCAAAACAAGAAGTTCACATGTTTACAGAAAGAAAAAACCTGCGCTTATACAAGGAAACACGTATACTCATACAAAGAAATCACGCGCTTACGCAAAGAAACGCATGCACCTATAACAAATTTTTTTTGCACCTAAATCCAATAGTTAACAGGCTTGCACAAAGAAACGCATGCACTTGTACGAAGAAAAACACACTCTTATACAAAGAAGTACCATGCACTTGTACAAAGAAGTACATGCACAGATGCGAAGAGTTGGGATGTTTGTATTGAGAAACACGCGAACACTTCAACTCCAATCGGTTGTTGCCTGCTTATCAATTATTTTAGGTTGTTTCCATCGTTTCCTGTCCATCTTTCGTTTGCTTGTCGGCATTTTGCCAACCTTATTCTCTTAACATAGCAGGCTACGCCTTCAAAAATAAGGCAGGCAATATGCTCAACAATACACAAAATCTGCACAGGTGCCACATGAACCGATTGGGGTTCAAGGAAACAGATGCCTTTACATCAAGCATATGTACAGATGCCAAGCAGCACACGTACTTCTATTGCATTGTGAAAATGGTTTTCCGCGCCATTCGATGCCATGCGCATTGCGGTTCAGGTGCGGCATGATGCGCGAGCAACGAGGGGCAACTCCTCCAAGGGTGTTTGAACGTTATTTATTTTGGTGATTATGAACTACTGAGGTAACACCCAAGGAGAAACCGCCAACGCGAAAAACCAATGAGGGGATGCTGACAAGCTAGGGAACGGCCATGCCTCAGTTTATGCCTACGCCGCAGACCCCAGCCCTCAACAAGGGATGCTGTTGCACTTGCCTTCACTCCGTGCCGGTTGCCTTCCCTTTGGCCGCACTATGGCCTATAATATATACGCCAAGTGCAACTGTCGGCAAGCCCAGAAAGCAAGCCGAGTGCTCATTCATTAAGGTTGGCATGCAACACACATGCAGAAGAAGTGGAAAAGGAGTTCAAATCCATAGGGCAAAGATACAATAGTACCCTTAAAGGCTAATTGCAGCACTTGCAGGAAGAATGAGGAGGTATGCATATTGCACCAACGAAAGCTGCAATACGACAAGTGCCAACCCTCTCATTCCCGTTCTCTTATGTTTCTGTCTAACTCTTTCTACGATGTTTCTATAAATGTTATCAGTTAAGTCTAACTCTAAATTCTCTGCTCTGGAATCAAGTTTCTAATTCACTCTAACTCTATTCCTTGCCTGCTCGGTGGTGCATGTGCCGAGCCCAATCTGCCATGATGTACTCATTTGTTGGGGCGACATTGCAGAAAGAGAACCATGCACCTGAGGGCGGTTACCGTTTACGGTACTGCGACGGGGAAACTCCCACCTGTTCTTTGAAGAACTTCCCTAGGAAGCTTTGGTTGGGGAAATTGAGTTCTTGGGCTATTTCCTTCACGCTCTTAGTGGTGTTTTTAAGTTGCACGCGCAACTCCAACGTGATGTACTTGTCAATCCATTGGTTGGGTGTTCGCTTGCTAACGTTGCGCACCGTTTCGGAGAGATACTTAGGTGTGATGCCCAATTGTTCGCCATACCAGCTTACGCGTCTTTCTTTTTTAAAGTTCTGTTCCACCATTTTAATGAACTTGGCGAAGATGGCTTCGGCTCGTGTCTTCTTCAAGTCCGTTGTCTGTTGTACCCGATAGATGGCGTCCGAGGCGTTGTAAATCATCGTCGTAATCATCGAACGCACCGTATCTTTGCGATACCTATGCCCAGCCTGCTGCATTTTTTTCTCAATGAGCGACAGGTGGAGAAGCATTTCTCCCCCCTCTTCGGCATTGAGTGTAAAAACAGGGTTGGTTCGTGAGAAGAGTATCAAGGACGAAAGTTCATGGATGCCCATGATGATTTCGTTCATGAAGTCCTTAGACAACAGTATGGCTATACCCTTACAGTTGGTGCTTAGCTCCCCACTGTTGAGTATTGGGCCAGCAGGGACAACCATGATGTGGTTGGGTTGAAGCTCATACGTAATCGTGTCTACTGTGTACCTGGCACTGCCCTGAGCACAAATGGCCAGCACCAGGCATTGCATTTTGTACGGGCCCATGAGGTCCGACAGCTTGTTGAGGTCGTCGACGAGAACTAAATCGTCGTCCATACTCACAACGTCGCAGTTTTCTTTGACAATGGGAATTGTCAAGTCGTTCAATTGTAGTTTCCGCATTTCCTTACCTTTTACTTCGCAAATATAGGAAATTTTGAGCAGAACCGCAAGCTTTCGACAAGAAAAAAGAACGAAAATTTGAAAATAGTTACTTATTAAAAAAGAAACTTCTCATACAGACCAATTGAGGTTTCCATTGCCTCGACATTTTGGACATGTTCAGAACGAAAGTACTTGTCTCCGTGGACAATAAGTTTATAGGTGGGTTTAACGATGAATTTGCTAAAAAACTGCTCGTCTGTTGCGCCGTTGCAAATATAGCGAAAACCGTTGATGTAAACTTTTTCTCCTGTTCGAGTTCCCCTAAAAGTAATACGTACAACGCCCTGAAAATGATGGGGGAAGACGCATGTAAGCGTATCGTTGCGCACGTCTACATAGCTTGGACTGTACACTTTGACCACTCGCGGAGCGCAAACGAGCCGTGAGGGCGTGGGGGAAGGCAGCGTTTCGGGATGTGCATAGCGCACGGGCGATTGCCAAGAGATGGTGTCGGCAAGGTTCACTTGCCAGGGCAAGGCCTTGTCGCTGCCGTCTTGCCACTCGCTTTCAGGCGGTTGCAGTCCTCGATTTGCTCGTCTACAAGCCCAATTTTCATCGCTCTGGAAGGCGAAAGGAGTACTGTCAGCGTTTTCGCCCCAATAGCAAACGGCCACTTGACGGCGACCAACATGGGGCATTGTAGGGCAATACCACAGCGAGATGGTGTTGACATTGCGGGATAGGAATGGCGTAACGTTGTAGACGATGTTAACAACCGACGTGTCGCCTTGTGCGCGATGAGGTTCAAAGAGGTTTCTGCTTACGTTCATTCCATTCACCAACAGCTGCGTTTTGCCTGTGGTGGCCACGCTAACATAGGCTTTGCGCGGCTTGCCGTTCTGTTTATACGCCCGCAAAAACCATTGCATCGCGGTGGAATCTGGCTGTGGCGCACTTATCCACGGCACTTGATAAGGGGATAGGCGCATGGAGGATATTGGCGCAATGGCGCAATTACTCGTCCCTTCCTCGTTTACAACGCGTTTCGATGGAGTTAAAACAGGCACTGAACGCGGCGCAACCAAACTGTCTTCATCGCCAACAATCAAGCTTTGACCCTGCATCTGCAAGCCTGTATTTATCATAGGAGTAGTGGAACACGCTGCCTCAACACTTTGGCCGTCTGTGCGAAAAACAGTATTATCTTGCCCTTGACACTCCTTATATATAATAGGAGTGGCGGAAGAAGTTGCCACAACGCCTTCGCCGTCTGTGCGGAAAACAGCGTTATCTTGCCCTTGGCACTCCTTATATATAATAGGAGTGGCGGAAGAAG
>NZ_KV815019.1:63079-70799 GCF_001814145.1 Prevotella sp. HMSC073D09
TATATAATAGGAGTGGCGGAAGAAGTTGCCACAAAGCTTTCACCGTCAGTACGAAAAATAGCAGCATCTTGCCCTTGGCACTCCTTATATATAATAGGCGAAGACAGGGCGTGCGATGTGGAAACAACAGCCAAAGCCCCATCGGCACATTGCAGACCATCGCCTTTGGGGTCTGAAAAATCACTGGCGTTGTACGCGCAGACATTATTCGTGGCTGCAAACATGGCCTTTGCACCACGAACAGGCACCGACACTGCCCATGCTAATGCTACAAGGGCAACGGCGAGGGGAACACCCATCATGCACACCCTGCACTTCATCGTAAGACGGCCTCCTTACCCGCCTTTAACTTCACTTTGCACGCCTTTCCATTATAGTACAGCGTGGTTTGTCCGCCCACCTTGCTCTTAATGCGCACTTGGGTTACGCTACCATTGTGCCAAGAGAAGTCTACAACGAAACCACCACGCGCACAAAGGCCCTTAACGCTGCCCGAAGGCCAAGCCGAGGGCAATGCAGGCAAGAGCCTAATACCACGCGCGCTTTGCATCAGCATTTCGCAAACGCCAGCCGTTCCGCCGAAGTTACCATCTATTTGGAAAGGCGGATGGGCATCGAATAGGTTGGGATAGGTGCCACCACCAGGGCCTGCATCGCTCTTCCTGATGGCATCGGGTGCCACATAGGTCAGCAGTTTACGATATATTTGGTAAGCCTTCTCGCCATTGTAAAGCCTAGCCCAAAGGTTAATGCGCCATCCCGTGCTCCATCCCGTAGAGATGTCGCCCTTCTGAACCAGTGTCTTTCGGGCAGCCTCAGCTAGTTCGGGCGTTGTTTCGGGCGCGATGTGGTGACCCGGATACAGCCCGATGAGGTGGGTTTGGTGGCGATGTTGGGGGTCGAAATCGTTCCAATCGTAGTACCATTCATTCAAGTCGCCCTCCTTACCGATGGTGTATGGGTGCAGGCGGCCTATCGTTTGGCGCAGCTTTTTGCTGTAAGCCGTTGGCCGTCCGTTCAGAATTTCGTCCGCAGTAGCCGTGTTGGCGAACAGTTCGCGCAATATGGCGAGGTCTGCCGTACCGCCATACACCGTTGTGCCGTGGTAGCCATTGGGCGTAACATATTCGTTTTCGGGCGATGTGCTGGGCGCAGTAATCAGCTCGCCCGGCTGCTTGGGGTTCTCCACGAGCCACTGCAACATAAAGTCGCACGCGCCTTTCATCAGCGGGAATAGTGCGTGGCGAAGATAATGGCGGTCGCGTGTAAAGTCGTACTGCTCCCAAAGGTTGCTCAGCAACCATGCTCCACCCAAGTTCCAATTGGCCCACTCAGGACTTTCTCGTTTCTCGCCCACGGGGTTCGTCATGGCCCACAGGTCGGTGTTATGGCTCGAACACCAGCCTTCGTTGATGCCGTAATAGTTTCGTGCAGCGTAACGACCGTTCACGGATAGTGCCTTCACCATGCCAACCAAAGGCGTGGTCAGCTCGGCAAGGTTGGCCACTTGCGCCGGCCAATAGTTCTCTTCGAGGTTGATATTAACTGTGTAATTACTTCGCCAAGGTGCCCTAACGTGCGGATTCCAAAGCCCTTGCAGGTTAGCAGGCACGCCAGGTGTGCGCGATGAGCTGATGAGCAGATAGCGGCCAAACTGAAAGTAAAGCGTCTCGAGATAAGGATTGGCTTCTCCACGCTTGGTGTAGTCTAGCAGTTGCTGCTCGGTTGTTCGGAGCATATCAAGCTTTGTGCCGTCCAAATGCAGGGCAAGACGTCCGAAAAGGGCTTGATAATCGTTCGTATGGTTTTGTTTTAGCTGTTCGAAAGTGCAGTTTTGCAGGTTCTTCAAGTCGGTTTCTGCCAGTTGCACATAGGGTGCGCCTTGCGTTACGGGGTGCTTGTCAAAGCCGTTATAGCTTGTTTCGTTAACGACATACAGCACCACTTGTGTGGCGTTGCTTATCAAGAGCGTGCTGTCCTGTGCCGTTATCGTGCCGTCGGCGGCTTTCGCTTGCAGCAGGTTACAAAAGTGAACGGTGCTGTCGGGGTGGCCTTCGGCATGACCCGTGAGCCTGATGGTGCTGCCTTCCACACGTGTTTGATGGTTGAGCAACGAGGTAAGCGACAGTTGCAGGCTGATGGCGTGGGGTTTGTTGGCCGTAAGGCGCACCATGATGGCGCGGTCGGGATGCGAGGCGAAGTATTCTCGACGATAGCTCACGCCCTCACTTTCATAACTCACCTTTACCAAGCTACTGTCCAAGTCGAGCTCTCGGCGATAGTTCTTCAAAGGCGCATCAGCGTTTGCAGCCGCTTTCACATCGCGGATGCACAGGGTGGAAAGCGGCTGATACCAAGCCGAATTATGCCCTTGCACGCGCAGTTGCAGCGAGTCGGCCAGCGCATAGTTCTCTTCAAACAGAGCTTTTCGTATCTGTGGAATCCACTTGTGCGCGCCAGCATCCTCGTTTGGGTCGATGGGCTTGCCGCTCCACAGCGTGATGTCGTTCAGTTTAAGATAGTCGCAATGCGGGTTTCCGTCTACCATTGCGCCGAGTTTTCCGTTGCCAATGGGCATGCTATTCTCGAAGAAGGAGCCTGGGCGATTGTCCCAAATGCGCAAGGGAACACCTTGGGCGGACGATGTGAGGGCCGAAAAAAGTAGGGTTGCTGTTGCTAATATAGTCTTTCTCATTTGTCGATTGTTATTTTTTGTGGAAAAGATATGCGGTAAACGCCATCCGCCTACCACGGCGTTTTCCACTTGACTGCGCCATAAGCCGCAGCGCGCAAGGCACTGCCTGCACAGGCGTTTGGGCGGCCAGCGTGGCCGTTTTGCTAATAATCACCGTTAAGGACAGGTGCCAACAATTGCGCGTTTGTTTTTAGAACCTGCCCAATAGCAAAGAAGAGGCTGCACCCGAAAGGCAGTCTCTCCTTATTATATATTACATGTAAGCTTGCGAGTTGTTAGCTTGATGTTTTCTGCTGTGCGCTCCATTCTGCCCAAAGCCTGCTACTTTATCCATCCGAAAGCGTTTGAATGCCGAAGGACACACAAACTAACGAACTCAGCAACTTTGCCACATACGCGGTTGCCCTTATGCGTCGATGTTGGCGTAAGTGGCGTTTTGCTCGATAAACTCGCGGCGTGGCTCCACGTCGTCGCCCATAAGCATGGAGAAGATCTCATCGGCATCGGCGGCATTTTGGATGGTCACTTGTTTAAGCAGGCGCGTTGAGGGGTCCATCGTTGTTTCCCAAAGCTGCTCGGGATTCATCTCTCCCAAACCTTTATAGCGTTGCACGTGTATGCTCTTGTTGTCTTCTTGCCCTTCGCCGTACTTGTCGATAAAGGCCTGGCGTTGCTGTTCGTTGTAGCAATACTCGCGCACCTTGTTCTTATACGTACAGAGGTAGAGGGGCGGTGTGGCGATGTAAAGGTGGCCTTCTTGTATGATGCGGGGCATGAAACGATAGAAAAGCGTCATGATAAGCGTGTCGATGTGCGAACCATCGACGTCGGCGTCGGTCATGATGATAATCTTATCGTAGCGCAACTTGTCGATGTTGGCCTCCTTATCGTCCTCTCCTTCAACGCCGAAACGCACACCAATGCTCTGTATGATGTTCATTACCGACTCGGCCTCGAACACCTTATGCCATTGCACCTTTTCTACATTCAATATCTTTCCTTTCAGTGGAAGTATGGCTTGCGTGTATCGGTCGCGCCCTTGCTTGGCCGAACCGCCTGCCGAGTCGCCCTCGACGAGGAATATTTCAGACGTTTTGGGGTCTTTGTTAGAACAGTCGGCCAGCTTACCTGGCAGTCCGCCACCCGACATGGGGTTCTTCCTCTGAACGCTCTCGCGTGCCTTGCGGGCGGCGATACGCGCAGTGGCGGCAAGTATCACCTTATCGCAAATAAGCTTAGCCTCCTTGGGATGCTCTTCCAGATAATAGCCCAGGGCCTCGCCTACGGCCTGCTGAACGGCACCCGACACTTCGCTGTTGCCCAGCTTGGTTTTGGTTTGGCCTTCAAACTGCGGCTCGGCCACCTTGATGGAGATAACGGCGGTAAGTCCTTCGCGGAAGTCTTCGCCCGCTATTTCAATCTTCGATTTCTCTATCTGCTTGGATATAACAGGGTCGTTGTCGGCGTATGCTTTGAGCGTACGCGTAAGGGCCATGCGGAAACCCGTGAGGTGGGTACCGCCTTCAATGGTGTTGATGTTGTTCACATACGAGTGTATGTTCTCGCTGTAATCGGTGTTGTACATCACAGCCACCTCGATGGGGATGTTTTGTTTCTCCGTTTTAAGGTAGATAACGTCGTCGAAGAGGTGTGTGCGGTGGCGGTCGACGTAACGAACGAACTCTTTCAGCCCGTCTTTGGCATGGAACGTCTCCGTACGTGTCTTGCCGTTTTCATCGGGGCGTAGGTCGGTCAGGGTTATCTTAACGCCGGCATTGAGGTAGGCCAATTCGCGCATGCGCGATGCAATGATGTCCCAACGGTACACCGTTGTGGTGAAAATACTGGGGTCGGGCCAGAATTGTTGGCGCGTTCCGCGCTTATCCGTCTCGCCGACAACCTTTACCGGATAAAGCGGCTTACCCGTTTCGTACTCTTGTTGGTAAATTTTTCCATCGCGGAACACCTGCGAGAGCATTCTCGAAGACAATGCGTTTACGCAGCTAACGCCCACGCCATGCAGTCCGCCGCTCACCTTATACGAGCCTTTGTCGAACTTACCGCCGGCGTGCAGCACGGTCATCACCACTTCCAGTGCCGATTTGTGCAGCTTTTCGTGTTCGTCTACGGGTATACCTCGCCCGTCGTCTTGCACGGTTATGGAGTTATCTTCGTTAATCGTTACTTCGATGTTGCTACAATAACCGGCCATAGCCTCGTCGATAGAGTTATCCACAGTTTCGTTAACGAGGTGGTGCAGTCCCTTTTCGCTGATGTCTCCGATGTACATCGCGGGGCGTTTGCGCACCGCTTCCAAGCCTTCAAGCACTTGGATGTTACTGGCCGAGTAGTTGTTCTCGTTGTTTTGATTTTCTACCATTGTCTTGATTAGGAATTTTAATATGCAAAGATACTAAAAATCAACGAGAAACAGAAAGGTTTAACTGCATTTTGACGTACACAAGAAATGTTATTTACCGTTTAAAGTTGCAGAATGCGCGTTTGTTTGTTCCCACACCCTACAACTTGTTGCATATTATTCAGGTCTTATTGTGACACCCATGTCAAACCAAGAGCAACTGATGTCCGTTACGATGTAGTTCATTGTCTGCAATATGGCATGTTCCATCCAAGCATTACCTTCTGGCAATTTGCCCCAAAACTCATCACTATCTATATGGCAGTTTAAACTTACGTCGATGATAAAGCTTTTCCGTTCTTTAAGAGACGCATCCGAACGCACATCGTATAAGTACAAACCCGTTAGAAAGCTTTTGTTTTTCGGATGGGATGGCATGCTTGTTTCCATCAGGCCAACATCCTTCATCCTAAACACACTCGCCCTTAGCTTATCGTATAAAACCTTGGCCGGCCTTCCTATATAGTCGCCTTTATGTTTCTCTAAATCTTCCAAAAACAAACTTAACTTTGCCCATTCACGGTTTCTCTCCTTTGCATCTTGGGCAAAAGCTGCAATGCTAGTTAAGAACAGCGCTGCCAATATCAATAATTTTCTCATCCTCCTTAACATTTAATTGTCTTATAACTATTTTTCTCCGCGCCCATACACAGTGTACTTCGCCGTCTTCCACGATGACATTTTACCAAACGTATGCCCCCATCAAAATAGTTGTTCACCATCATTGATTGTGAAATCAGCTTTTCATCCTTCGAGTTCAACCTACTTTTGGTAGTGATGCCATTCTCTCAATCAACACCTGAAATTAAAAGGAGAAAGGTACACATAAGGCTAAAAAACAAGAATCCGCAGCTCCTTATTTTAGAACTGCGGATTTGTAAAAGTCGACTTAAAACCGAGCTATCAGCCCAGCTTATTGATATGCAGAGCCAAGCTCGACTTCAAGTTGGCTGCCTTGTTCTTGTGTATAATGTTGGTCTTTGCAAGTTTGTCCAGCATCTTCTGAACGGTGGGATAAAGCTTAACAGCCTCGTCCTTATTGGTAAGAGCGCGCAGCTTACGAACGGCATTACGCATTGTCTTCGCATAATACTTGTTATGCAGAGTCCGCACCTTTGTCTGGCGTATTCTCTTTAATGATGATTTGTGATTTGCCATCTCTTATTTCCTTTTTATTTTTTAGTAGTCCCTAGGAGAGTCGAACTCCTCTTTAGAGAATGAAAATCTCTCGTCCTAACCGATAGACGAAGGGACCATCGCTTATTTGCGGTTGCAAAGGTACGCATTTTTATTCTTCCTACCAAACTTTCATGTGATATTTTTCTCTAAAAGGCTGATTTTTCGTATTTTTGCAAGGGTAAAGCCACTTTAAAGCGTGTTTTTGCCACCCACTCATTACATAATATCATCAGGTCCATGCTCGTAAAAACTCATGCCATCGTGCTACGCTCCATCAAATACGGAGACAGCCAACTGATAACCGACATGCTCACGGAGACGTTCGGGCGGGTTTCGTTTGTGAGCAACATTCCACGCACGCAGAAAGCGAAGATTAAGAAACAGCTGTTTCAACCGCTTACGATTTTGGAGATTGAACTAGACCACCGACCCAACGCGCGACTGCAACGGCTACGCGATGCGCGCATGGCCTACCCCTTCACATCTATACCATATAGCGAGGCTAAATTGGCCATAACGCTTTTCTTGGCCGAGTTTCTTTGCCACGCCACACGTAGCGAGCAGCAAAACGTGCCGCTATATCGCTACGTGGAAACGAGTGTTCGCTGGCTCGACGGCGCGCAACAGCTGTTCGCCAACTTCCACCTGGCCTTTATGATAAGGCTTTCGCGGTTCTTAGGTTTCTATCCTAACTTGGAAAACTACTCGCCTGGTTGCCTTTTCGACCTACGAAGTGGCTGTTTCGTACCGGCCATTCCCATGCACAACGATTATCTCTCCTCGGCCGATGCCGCCCAAATGGCCACGCTTATGCGCATAACGCCCCAAACGATGCACCGTTTCGCCCTCTCGCACAACGAGCGGAACCGCTGTACGCAACTAGCCATCAACTTCTATCGCCTGCACATCCCCGACTTTCCCGAACTAAAATCGTTTGATGTATTGCGGACAGTATATGGAGAATAGAAAAGGATTTTACACAACAACCACCCAAAGAAGGCAAAGGCTACTGACCAAAAACTCGAAGATTGTAGAGAGGGCATTGCACATTGTCTGTAAAACCTCCTCGTATTGTAAGAGGAAAAGTGTAATTTTGTAACAACCTAAAATAATGGCAAGATCTCAGATTTTATTGTAGAAGTCAACTAGGCTTTTAAAATCTCTACAAATTGAGAGGGGTTTATTATCTTTGTGCTGTAAAACCAAGATAAACACCCCTCTCAGATACGAAGTGCAGGACAAATCAACCCACTGGCTTATAAACTCACAAAAGCCCAATAAATCCCGAACACATCAACTTACAAACTGGAAAATTCACAAACCCACAAACTCACAAACTCATCAACTCAAAATCTTAAAATCTTAAATTATTGTCTTTTATTTTACAATATCACTCTAATTTTCGCTCCGTTCTAGCGAAAATATAG
>NZ_KV815020.1:0-20654 GCF_001814145.1 Prevotella sp. HMSC073D09
ATTCAGCAATAATGAACGTTGATTATCAAGAACTTATAAACGTAATGTTGTGGCAAAAGACTCGAAATGACATTATTTTACCAGAATTTGTATGTGTCTGTTTGTGTAACTTGCTGATAATCAATAATAGTTCATACGCCTTATTGCTGAATAGTTACATGTAGGACGACTTTATTTCTACCCCGTATAGCGGTCGCTGAACAGTTATAAGTTCAACCTGCTGCATAACAAGTAACGTATTCAAAAGTCACGAACCAATCCGTTACAAAAACAATCAATTTCAAAGAGCGCATTGTAAACGTTAAACTGAAGGACATCTGTGCTTGGTCAACCGAGCACCTGTCCACGAACTGGGTTACAGAACGAACCAAAACGCTCAGAAAAGCGAGCTAAAATTGGTACAGCGAACTGGACACCCTAATTAGTTTATTGCAATGTTTGTATAAGAAATCTCCTTCAAAATATATCAAAGCTACCTTAATCTCCCGATTTTTTCAATTTCTTCAGCTTGCGTTTGGCCTCGGGTAAGTCGGGCCATAGCTCCAATGCCTTTTCATAATTCCTGATGGCAGCTTGGGGCATGCCCTCCTTTTCAGACTCCTTGCCTAGTAATGTGTATTCGGCGGCTAAGCGTTTCAGTTGTTCTGCACGTTGCATTTCCATAGTGCGTGCCTCTTCCAGCTGCTGTTTTAGCAGGTTGATTATGTTCAGCTTTTTGCGGATAAGCCTTTTGGCAGCGGGTTTCTCAATGTCGTATCGGCTGTGGATGGCTAGAAAGAAGTTGTCGATGGCCGCTTGCATGTCGCCCTTGTCGAAGGCGGTTATGGCATCGTTATACTGTTTGTCGGCCTTGCTTTCTTGCAAAGCCGAGTTGATGATGTTGAGGTTGTTGTAATTGCGCGCGAAGTTGGTGACCTCCGTCCGTACGAAAATGTTTTCTCGGCGGATGGGTTCTTGCAGACTAATGCCTTGCAAAGAGGTGCAACGCGATAGGGCCACGTAGGTTTGTCCACCAGCGAATACGCCGCCAGTGAAGTCTATCTTTACGTTGTTAAAGGTTAGGCCTTGGCTCTTGTGTACGGTGATGGCCCATGCCAAGCGGATAGGGAACTGCCGATAGCTACCTATTTCCTCTTCTTCAATCTTTTGTTCTTTCTCGTTAAAGGTATATCGCACGTTCGACCAAATCTCCCTTTCCACGTCAAAGTCGCGTCCGTCTTCGGTTCGCACGTATATAATGCCGTCTTGTTCGTCGCCAAACCCGATGATAGTTCCTAGCGTGCCGTTCACCCACCTACGTTCTTTGTCGTTCTTGATGAACAGAACCTGTGCGCCAGTTTTCACTTCCAGTTCTATTGGTGTGGGCAAACTGCTCTCTGGGAACTCGCCCTCGATGTGTCCATAGAATATTGTTGGTTCGTCGGGTAGGGTGTTGAGCTGTTTCTCGTTGATGTAGTCAACGGTATCTCTACGCCCCGATAACGTGATGGATAAGCGTCCTTCTTCTGTTCCTATCTCGGCGTTAACTCGCGCATTAAGTAGTCGCAGGTCGCTATCCGAAACGTGCGAGGTGCGTATGTGGTCGAGTAGGGAAATGAATTGTGCATCCCTTTGTCTGTAAACTTTCCTCAGTTCTACTGCGATGAGTTGCATTTCTCTGAACACATGGGCATCGAAGAAAAAACAAGAGGGGTAGAACGGACGAAGTAATTGGCGTTCGTCTTCTTTTATTACGGGTTCGAGCTGATAGATGTCGCCAACCAAGAGTAACTGTTTCCCACCGAAAGGCTCGCGCATATTGCGGTTGTAGATGCGCAGAACCTTGTCGATAAAGTCGATGATGTCTGCCCTAACCATCGATATCTCGTCGATAATGATGAGTTCTACCTCGCGTAAGAGTTTTGTTTTTTCGCCATTATATTTAAGCGTGTTGCGAATGTTGCGCGTGGAATAGCGTTTGTCGGTGGGCAGCAAGGGATGGAAAGGCAGTTTGAAAAAGCTGTGCAAGGTACTTCCGCCAGCGTTGATGGCAGCGATACCCGTTGGTGCTAGGATGATGTGTTTTTTCTTGATGGTGGCCGCGATGTGGCGCATAAACGTTGATTTACCCGTGCCCGCCTTTCCCGTTAGGAAGAGCGAGCGACGGGTAAACTGTATGATTTGGAGAGCCTTTTGCATCTCCTCGTTCTCTAAGTCTATTTGGTTGGGCGTATCGTTGTTCACGTTGTTCTGTCAAATCTGTCTTAGGATGGCTTAATCAAAGTCGGTCTGTGTTGACTTGTCTTTCACCGTATATGTGTACTAATTTGGTACTAAACGCGTTTGACACGGCAATCAGAATAGAAAATTGTAATGTGGCGGATGCCTGTTGGCGAAATCCGCCGCGCGTTGACTTACTGGATGAGGTGTGCAATGGCGTGCAATATATCGTGGCGTGTTATAGCTCATCGAGATTTAGCGGCTGCTCGGTGGGGCGAGAACGCTTTTTCTCTTGACCTTGCTCGGAGGGGAGAAGGTCGCCTGGTGAAATTTCCCTGATGGGATTTCCATTGCCGTCGAGAATGATGATACCTTCTCCCCCCGTGCTATCGGTTTCTGTTGTGTCTTTTTTCGCTCGCGGATAATAACTGTCACACAGGTACATGTCGCGCGTTATGTCTGCATCTCGCGGTTTTCCAAACTTGCCATGATATTGTTTAAATGCAGGGTCGCGGAACACCGACTGTAAGAAATATCCACAGATAGGCAGAGCCGTTCGGCTTCCTTGTCCTAGTGCGCCCGTGCGGAAGTGTATACTTCGGTATTCGCCACCAACCCACGCGCCAACCACAAGTTTAGGACTAACGCCCATGAACCATGCGTCGGAGTGGTTGTTAGACGTACCCGTCTTTCCCCCAAAGTCGGTATCGCGATAGTCGCCCACATATCCCCAAAGGCTTTGAGAAGTTCCGCCAGGCTCGCGCATGCCGCCCATCAGCAGCTGTTGTACGAGGAAGGCTGTTTTGTAAGGCACGGCTTGTTCTGATGTGGCTGGGCCAAGGAACACTTCTTTGCCGTCTTTGTCTTCTATTCGGGTAACAAGTACGGGCTCGTGGTGCATACCGTCGTTAGCAATGGTGCAGTAGGCGTTGGTTAGTTCGAGCAGGTTGACGTCGCTCGATCCAAGTGCTAGCGAGGGCGCATCTTCTAGCGGACTCTTAATGCCCATCTTCTCGGCAGTCTCGATAATGCGTTTGATGCCCATTTCTTGGCCAAGGCGCACAGCCACCGAGTTGATACTCTTGGCAAAAGCCGACTTTAACGGCATTGAGTCGCCAGAGAACGAACCATTGGCGTTAGAGGGAGTCCAGGTAACCACCTCGTGTTTCTTTTTGTCGTACACCTGCATCGTGATGTATTCGTCGCGGCGTTTGTCGCAAGGCGTAAGGCCTTGGTTCATGGCCTCGGTATAAACAAAAAGTTTAAAGGTGGAACCAGGCTGGCGCATGGCCTTTACCTTATCGTACTTCCATGCATCGAAGTTGATGTCGCCCACCCATGCTTTCACTGCTCCAGTTTGTGGTTCCATTGCCACAAACGCACAGTGCATGAAACGAACCATATAGCGGATGGAGTCCATCGTAGAGATATTCATCTCGATAGAGCCCTTGGCATAGTCGAAAAGCTTAACCTTATGTGGCTTGTTGAGATAATACGTGATGGAGTCGGGCTGGCTGGGGAATTTCTCCAACAGCCAATTATACACGGGTTGTTTGCGTGCGATGCCCTCGATGAAGTCGGGTATCACCCTTCCGCGCTCGTCAATCCACGGGTCGTTCTTTCCCCAATGGTTCTTGAAGTTTTGCTGAACCTGCCGCATTTGTTTGGTGGCGGCATCCTCTGCGTATTTTTGCATACGTGTGTCGAGGGTGGTATAAATCTTCAAGCCACTGGTGTAAAGGTCGTAACCATTGGCTTCGCACCAGTCTTTGAGGTAGTCGGCCACTGCCTCCCTAAAATAATTGGCCTGTCCGTCGTAATTGGTCTCAACGTTGTATTTAAGGCTAAGAGGCGTTTGCGAGAGCGAATCGTACACAGCTTGGCTTAGATGGCCTCGCCTAACCATGTTGGCTAACACGGTGTTGCGCCTTTTCAGGCTATTTTCGGGATGCGTTATGGGGTTGTACGTGGTTGTGGCTTTGAGCATGCCCACAAGCGTAGCCGACTGCGCGGCCGTCAAATCTTTGGGCGTGATGTTGAAATAGGTTTTGCAAGCCGTCTTAATGCCGTATGCCGACGAACCAAAATCCACCGTGTTGGCATACATACTGAGGATGGTGTTCTTGTCGTAGCTCAGCTCCAACTTGGTGGCGATAATCCATTCTTTGGTTTTCATGATGAGCATACGTATGCCAGGAATCTTGCCAAGCAAGCCCGTAGAATATTCGGTGCGCACCCTAAAAAGGTTTTTGGCCAGCTGCTGGGTGATGGTAGATGCACCGCGGCCGTCGCCTTTGGTAACGGCATCCTTGGCGGCAGCGAACATTCCGATGGGGTCTACCCCCCAATGGCTGTAAAAACGCTCGTCTTCGGTGTCGATAAGGGTATTCCAAAACACGGGGTTAACGTCGCCGTAGGTTACAGGCGTGCGGTTTTCGTTGAAATATTTGCCGATGAGTTTTCCGTCGGCACTGTATATTTCAGAGGCTTGCGCAGTTATGGGGTTGTTGATGGTGGACCATCCCGGCGACTTGCCAAAGAGCCAAAGGAAGTTGATGTCTACCATACCCAGATAGACAAAGAAGGCAACAAACGCCGATGCAACGACCACACCCGTTTTGAAATACCATTTGCGGCCTTTGTATAGGCCTTTATACCATTTCCAAAATGCCTTTAACTTAGTGGCGCACCATTTCGCGCCTTGCACGATTTTCTTTCGCATAATCAGTTGTTGGTTGGTTGAGAAGACAACGCCTTTGTCCTGTCGATTGTTTTCGGAGGCGCATCGGGCCTGTGTTCTTCTTATTGTTTGGCATAAGCCGCGCCGCTGTTCACATGCTCATAATGCAGGTGCAACGTGTGGTTTACCTGTTGCAAATTTACGTATTTAATCTGTTATCCCGACAAAACTGTCGATATAATTTGTAATTTCTTCTGTGTTGTCGGGATAAAACCACTTTATTTCAGGGTCTTTCTTAAACCATGTTAGTTGCTTGCGCATGTATCTGCGCGTGTTGGATTGTATTTGTCTTACAGCCTCTTCCAAGGGAATGGTGCCATCGAAATGGGCGAACAGTTCCTTATACCCCACGGTATTGAGCGAATTTAGCCCCCGCAGGGGATAAACGCGGCGCGCCTCTTCTTCTAATCCATTGGCCATCATCTGCAACACCCGTTGGTTGATGCGATTGTACATCTCTTCGCGCGGACGGTTCAGGCCAATCTTAATGATGTTGAACGGACGTTGTTTGCGCTCTTTTTTTCGGTACGAGGTGTATGTGTTGCCCGTCATCAGGCATATTTCAAGGGCGTGGCACACCCTTCTGGGGTTTTGTTTGTCAACGAAATCGTAATGTTCGGGGTCTAATTGTTTAAGCATCTCAACAAGGGCAGGCAGCCCTTGCTGTTCCAGAAGTTGCTTTACGTGTTGCCGTGTGTCGTCATCGACGGTTGGAATGTCGTCTATACCATAGCAAACGGCATCAATGTACATCATGCTGCCGCCCGTCATCAAGGCCACGTTGCCGTTGGCGAAAAGCTGGTCGAGCAAGGCAAGCGTGTCGGTTTCAAAGCACGATGCACTATAATACTCGTCAAGTTTGAGATGGCCAACGAAGTGGTGGGTGGCTTGTTGTTGCTCTTCGGGAGTGGCGGCAGCAGTTCCGATGGGTAGTTGGGCAAACATCTGCCGCGAGTCGGCGCTGATGATGTGCGCGGCATAACGCTTGGCAAGATGCAGGCAAAGTGCTGTTTTGCCAACACCCGTAGGTCCAAGAACAACGATAAGTGTTTTCATATTACACCTTATTATATATACAGCAGGATGATGAGATATTTGCTTGCAACAATTATCTCACCGTGACATGGAAACAACCTTGTTTCACTTCGTATTTAATATAGCAGCGTTCGTTTCGTCGCAAGTCGTTCAAAACCTCGCTCATTACCCATTTCAACGTATCGTTTCTCACCTTTCGGCGCACAGGACCGTCGGGCGATTCCACTGTTTTGTATCTGTTGTAGGCAATGTCGAATGTTGTACCGAACCTGTGGCAGCTGTTTTCGGAGGCATTGCCGTTGTGTCCGCGTAGCTTTTTCACGTCGGCTTCACTTCGAAGAACACTCGTTACGATGAACTTATGCAGTGGAATACCCTTAATTTGCAGGCTATCGAAAAAGTTTCGGCCAATGTCGTTCAGCAGTACGGCCGCCCTTGGCACCAGGTAAGGCACGCTATTGTTCAGCTTGTCTACATGGTAATAGGGACTGCTAGCCATGTACACCAGCTCTGCTTTTCGGTTTTCCGCCTCCTTGCGGTCGGCCACGGGCTTAACGCCATACTTCTGTGCCATCTCCAACTGCACGTCGTTAAGGTCGGGGAATGCTTTCGAAAAGTTGGGAACACTCAGTATGCGGTTCTTCACGGGTGAGCCGTCGGCCTTGAAAAATTTCAGTTTGGTTAGCTTTCCATCCACGGGTTGTACTGCGGCATGCGCGTTTCTTTCGGCATCTTCGCTGATGTCTTGTCCCTTGGTTTCTGTCTTCTTCTTTGCATTGGCAGGTTTGGCGATGGAAGGGAAAACCACCCGCACCACGGCCAACAAAACAACCACCGCGGCGAAAGCCTTTAAAAACTGGTTCTTTGTCAATCTCATTGAAAAACGTTTAATTGCGCCACAAAGATAGAAAAAAGTGTTGGGTTATGGAAAGCTTTTTGTAATTTTGCACTAATATTATATTTAGGAATTACGACATTGGTAGAGAAGCATATTGTACTTGAAGATATTGACCCCGTAATGTTTTATGGGGTGAACAACGGGTATCTGCAAATGATAAAGTCGCTGTTCCCCAAATTGCGCATCGTTGCTCGCGATAATGTCATCCGCGTGTTGGGTGATGAGGAAGAGATGGCTATCTTCGAAGAGAAGACCGAAGGCATAAGGAAACATATCCTTAAATACAATGCCATCAACGAAGAAGACATTCTCGACATTATTAAGGGTAAACGCACCAAGGCCGATGCCATTAAAGATGTTATTGTGTACAACATCACGGGCAAACCCATAAAGAGCAGGAGCGAAAACCAACAGCGATTGGTAGACGCTTACGAACGTCACGACTTGGTATTTGCCGTTGGACCAGCAGGAACGGGTAAAACCTACCTGAGCATCGCCTTGGCAGTGAAAGCCTTGAAGGAGAAAACAGCTAAGAAAATCATCCTTAGTAGACCCGCAGTAGAGGCTGGCGAGAAACTGGGATTTCTACCTGGTGATATGAAAGAGAAGATAGACCCCTATCTGCAACCGCTGTACGATGCGTTGGAAGACATGATTCCTGCCGTAAAGCTGCAAGACATGATGGAGAAACATGTGATACAGATAGCTCCGTTGGCCTTCATGCGCGGTAGAACACTCACTGATGCCATCGTTATTTTAGACGAGGCACAGAACACCACTATGGCTCAAATAAAGATGTTTCTAACGCGTATGGGTACAAACACCAAGATGATTGTAACAGGCGACCTAACGCAAATAGACCTGCCAAGGGAACAAAAGAGCGGTTTGCGGGTGGCATTAGACATCTTGCGCAACGTAAAGGGCATTGCAACTGTGCAGTTCGACCAAAAGGATATTGTGCGACACAAGCTCGTTACACGTATCGTAAATGCTTATGAGGCATATTACGAAACTGAAAGAAATAAAGAGAAAGAATAGGATACATCATAAAAACAAGGATAGAGATGAAAGCATTGACACAAACCGATTTCCACTTCGCTGGACAAAAGAGTGTGTATCACGGTAAAGTTAGAGATGTGTACGACATCGACGGCGATAAAATCGTGATGGTTGCAACCGACAGAATATCGGCTTTCGACGTGATCTTGCCGAAAGGCATTCCCTTTAAAGGGCAGGTTCTGAACCAAATAGCGGCCAAGTTTCTTGACCTTACGGCCGACATCTGCCCTAATTGGAAGTTGGCCACGCCCGATCCGATGGTGACCGTCGGCCTTAAATGCGAGGGCTTCCGTGTGGAGATGATCATTCGTTCGATACTTACAGGCTCGGCTTGGCGTGAATATAAGAAAGGATGTAGGGAACTGTGCGGTGTGAAATTGCCCGACGGTATGAAGGAGAACGAACGTTTTCCAGAACCCATCGTAACGCCAACGACGAAGGCCGACGAAGGTCACGACCTCAACATCTCGAAAGAAGAGATTATTGCACAGGGACTTGTTAGTGCCGAAGACTATGCCGTGATAGAAGACTACACCAAGAAACTCTTCCGTCGTGGTCAGGAAATCGCTGCCAAACACGGACTTATTCTCGTAGATACGAAGTACGAATTTGGCAAGCGCGATGGCAAGGTGTATCTCATTGACGAAATACATACGCCCGATTCGAGCCGTTATTTCTATGCCGAAGGCTACGAAGAAAAGCTGGCTAAGGGCGAACCGCAACGCCAGTTGTCGAAGGAATTTTTGCGCCAGTGGCTCATCGAACACAATTTCATGAACGAGCCGGGTCAAACCATGCCCGAAATAACCGACGAATATGCAGAAGAGGTGAGCAATCGCTACATCGAACTATACGAGCATATCACTGGCGAAAGGTTTAATAAGGCGGCTGACGAATCCGATTTGGCTGCTCGCATCGAGAAAAACGTAACGGATTTTTTGGCGCAAGGCAAATAGAACGGTAGGCGTAGTTTCGCTTTTTTCATCCATGTTTTGGGCAGAATAAGCGTTATAATCAGGATAGCTGCAAGGACGACACTCTGGGCAGACGCCTAGCAAAGTTGGCTTTCGTGTTATCTACAATCCCTATTTAATGGCACATATCCTCCATGTATAAGCAAGAAGAGATAAAACCTTATGGTGAACAAGGCGATAAAGGCGAGTTGGTTGAAAAGATGTTCGACAACATTGCCCCGACGTACGATGTGTTGAATCACCGCCTTTCGTGGGACATAGACAAGTGTTGGCGACGTAAGGCCATTGGCCAATTGGTGCCGTTCAAGCCCAAACAGATGCTCGACATAGCTACGGGTACGGGCGATTTCGCAATCTTGGCCGCTAAAATGCTCAAACCTTGCTGTCTTATTGGGGCCGACATCTCGGAAGGGATGATGGAGATTGGGCGTAAGAAGGTGGAGAAAGCAGAACTGGGGAACGTGGTGTCGTTTATGAAAGAAGACTGCATGAACCTCTCGTTCCCTGCTGAACGTTTCGATGCAGTGACCGCTGCGTTCGGTATCCGCAACTTTAAAGACCTTGACAAGTGTTTGGGCGAACTGCATCGCGTGTTGCGCAAGGGTGGACATTTAAGCATCGTAGAGCTTTCGGCTCCCAAACGTTTTCCCATGTCGTGGCTCTTCAAGACATATTCGCACACCGTGCTACCGCTTTATGCACGCCTCGTATCTAAGGATAAGGGTGCCTATCGCTATCTCATCAGCACCGTCGAAGCCTTTCCACAAGGCGAAACGATGGTCGGAATTCTCAAGAAAGCAGGTTTCGAAGAAGTTAAGTTTAAGCGGCTAACGTTCGGGATCTGCACCATGTACCTGGCAACCAAGTAACGAAGGGAACTTTTTAGAAAAGGCCTGATAGTTAAAACAAAATGGTTTTTGGAATGACGGCAAAATAGATTGTTCTGTAAATAACAGTTTTAGAGCAAAGAATAGCACTACTACAAGATGCTTGTACTAACGCAACAACGGTGCTTGTACGTATATATGTAACATACTTCATTGTGCAGATGCGTTGTTGGCAACTTGTTGGTTAACGAGTTTATAGAACCAAATCTTTTCTGCTACACTTTCCGATTTCAGGTATAAGGTAATATTAGTAAAGGCAAGTTGAACACGAATATTCAGGAACATTATGGACAAATACGGACTGATAGGGTTTCCGCTTGGGCATAGCTTCTCGATAAGCTACTTCAATGAGAAATTCCACAACGAGGGTATTGACGCCGAATACGAGAATTATGAAATTGCAAGCATAGACAGCTTGGCCGAAATACTCGACACAACGCCCAACTTGCGAGGGCTGAACGTCACCATTCCTTATAAGGAAGAGGTGATAAAATACCTTGACGACTTATCGCCAGAGGCACGTTCCATCGGCGCGGTAAACGTCATTAGGGTGAGCCATAAGGGCTTGAAACCCTACCTAAAAGGCTTTAACAGCGATGTAATCGGCTTTACGCGCAGCATAGAGTCGATGCTCGAGCCTGGACATCGCAAGGCTCTCATCCTCGGGACAGGCGGTGCGGCCAAAGCCATCGACTACGGATTGAAAAGCCTAGGCTTGGAAACGCGTTTCGTTAGCAGGACAACACGCAAAGGCAACACCATCACTTATGACGATGTAACGCCCCAAGTGATTGCCGAGTACAACGTTATCGTTAACTGTACGCCGCTAGGCATGTATCCGCGAACCGACGAATGCCCCAAACTGCCATACGATGCGATGGACCAGCACACGCTGCTCTACGACTTAATATATAATCCCGACGAAACCCTGTTTATGAAAAAGGGTAGGGAACGGGGCGCGATTACCAAGAACGGACTTGAAATGCTATTGCTCCAAGCCTTTGCCAGTTGGGAGTTTTGGCATGGTAGAGAATAATGCAATAGTCTAGACACATCTCGATGTATGAATAGAGCTGCGTAGTAATCCCACTTTATTTAACAACACTTTTCACCCAAATAAACTCAAACAGATGAACAACCGTTACATGATGCGTGGCGTTAGTGCCGCAAAAGAAGATGTGCATAACGCCATTAAGAACATCGATAAGGGCGTTTTTCCGCAAGCCTTCTGCAAAATCATTCCCGACATATTAGGTGGCGACGATGCGTATTGTAACATCATGCACGCCGACGGGGCAGGAACGAAGTCGTCGTTGGCCTACGCTTATTGGAAAGAAACGGGCGACTTGAACGTTTGGCGAGGCATTGCCCAAGACGCGGTGGTGATGAATACCGACGACTTGCTATGCGTAGGAGCGGTTGACAACATCTTGGTGTCGAGTACCATCGGGCGTAACAAGATGCTTGTTCCTGGCGAAGTGATTTCGGCCATCATCAACGGCACCGACGAATTGTTGGCGGAACTGAGAGAAATGGGAATGGGTATTTATGCTACGGGTGGCGAAACGGCCGACGTGGGCGACCTTGTGCGCACCATCATTGTTGACTCTACCGTTACCTGCCGCATGAAACGGAGCGATGTTATCGACAATGCCAATATTCGTCCAGGCGATGTTATCGTGGGATTATCTTCGTGCGGACAGGCCACATACGAGAAAACTTACAATGGTGGAATGGGAAGTAACGGGCTGACAAGCGCACGCCACGACGTGTTTGCCAAATATCTGGCAGAGAAATATCCCGAAACTTTCGACCATGCCGTGCATAACGAGTTGGTGTATAGTGGTACAAAGCGATTGACGGATGCTATTGAAGGCTTGGGCGTTGATGCAGGTCAGCTGGTGTTGTCGCCCACTCGAACCTACGCTCCCGTAATTCGCAAGGTGCTAGATGAAATGCGCAACCATGTTCATGGCATGGTACATTGCACGGGTGGCGCACAAACAAAGGTGCTGCACTTCGTTAGCGACGATTGCCGAGTGATAAAAGACAACATGTTTGACGTGCCGCCGCTGTTCAAACTCATTCAGTCGGAAAGCGGAACAGATTGGAAAGAAATGTACAAGGTGTTCAATATGGGACACCGCATGGAGATATATGTACGCCCCGAACCTGCCGAACGCATCATTGCCATTAGCAAGAGTTTCAACATCGAGGCGCAAGTGGTGGGGCGTATAGAGGAAGGGAAGAAGTCGCTTACCATCCGTTCAGAGTATGGAACTTTTGAATATTAAGAATATGATGACGATAAAAGATGCTGTACTTCTTAGTTTGGAAGACTTTCCTAATGGAGCAACTTCTCGTGAAGTATATGATAATATCATAAACAAGAAACTGTTCGAGTTCAATAAAGTAGCGAAAACCCCAGATGCAACTGTTGGTGCACAGATGGGGGGTATGATAAAACATGGCGATGTCAGAGTTAAACGTATAAAGAACGATAAGAATATATTTAGCTATTATCTCAGTAAATATTCAGAGAACATAGAGAATAATGATAAGATTCCTGCTGATACAGGAGTTTTAGGCGTTTCTCGTTCTTCTTTTAAAGAAAGAGATTTGCATCCTTTGTTGTGCAGCTTTTTGAATTATAATGGAATTATAGCCAAGACCATCTTCCACGAAAAGTCTTCAAAAGCAGAAGAACATCAGAAATGGGTTCATCCAGATATTATAGGAGCCAAATTTGTTGAGCAGAAGAATATCACTAGCAATGCTTTATTTAAAGCAATCAGTAAGAGAGATTCATTACTATTGTATTCTTATGAATTGAAGAAAAAGATTGATAACGATTATGAATTGAAGAAGTGTTTCTTTCAGGCTGTGTCAAATTCAAGTTGGTCAAACAAAGGATATCTCGTGGCGTTTGAGATTAATGAGGATTTGAAAGATGAAATGGCACGGCTCAATAATTCTTTTGGAATAGGTTTTATCCATCTTAAAGCTAATCCTTATGAAAGTAAAATTTGGTTTGACGCTAAGGAAAGACATCTTGATTTTGTCACAATAGACAAACTTTGTGAGATAAATTGCGATTTCAAAGAGTTTATAAAGTTGGTAGAGGCAACGCTTACAGCTGATGATAAGCATTTCCACCCATCAAAAACGGCGCTTATCAGCATTTGTGATAGATATCCAGCCAATGATGGAGACATTCTGAAATATTGTAATGAGCATCATATCCCTTGGGGTGATGAAGAAGTATAATTAAAGTATGATAGAACAAAACAGCATATTAACAAAGCTAGACGGACTGGAAAGCCGTTACGAGGAGGTGTCAACGCTGATCACCGACCCTGCCGTTATCGCCGACCAAGAACGTTATGTCAAGTTGACAAGGGAGTATAAGGACCTTGGCGACATTATGAATGCACGCAAGCGCTATGTGGCTTGCCTTAATTCCATTGCCGAGGCCAAAGACATTTTGGCCAACGAAAGCGATGCCGAGATGAAAGAGATGGCGCGCGAAGAGCTATCTACCAACGAAGCGGAGCGTCCGAAGTTGGAAGAGGAGATAAAACTACTGCTTGTGCCCAAAGACCCAGAAGACGCCAAGAACGTTCAGATGGAGATTAGGGCAGGCACAGGCGGCGATGAGGCCGCGCTTTTCGCAGGCGACCTCTTTGGCATGTACAAGCGCTTTTGCGACTCCAAAGGTTGGAATCTCTCTGTTACCGCATCAAGTGAAGGAGCCGTTGGCGGTTTTAAGGAGATAGACTTTGCCGTGAGCGGCGACAATGTGTACGGCACCTTGAAATACGAATCGGGAGTACATCGCGTGCAGCGTGTACCTGCCACCGAAACGCAAGGCCGTATGCACACGTCGGCTGCAACGGTAGCTGTGTTGCCCGAAGCAGATAAGTTCGAGGTGAACATCAACGAAGGCGATATTAAGTGGGACACGTTCAGAAGTTCTGGTGCCGGTGGGCAGAACGTTAACAAGGTGGAGTCGGGAGTACGTTTGCGCTACCCGTGGAAGAACCCCAATACGGGCGAGACCGAAGAAATACTCATCGAGTGTACCGAAACGCGCGACCAACCCAAGAACAAGGAGCGTGCCCTGTCGCGACTCCGTACCTTTATATACGACCGCGAACACCAAAAGTATGTTGACGATATTGCTAATCGTCGCAAAAGCTTGGTGTCTACGGGCGACCGTTCGGCAAAAATCAGAACCTATAATTATCCTCAAGGGCGCGTAACCGACCATCGCATCGGCTACACCACGCACGACCTTCAAGGCTTTATCGGTGGCGACATTCAGGCAATGATAGACGCCTTGTCGGTTGCCGAGAACACCGAACGAATGAAAGAGGCCGAATTATAATCCCATTCACATCGTTTTCTTATGACAAGAGAAGAATTAATTAAGCAGATACACGCCAAGCAGTCGTTCCTTTGTGTAGGTCTAGACACCGACATCAAGAAGATACCGCAACACTTGTTGCAGGCAGACGACCCCATCTTCGAGTTTAACAAGGCCATTATCGATGCCACTGCGCCCTATTGCGTGGCCTATAAGCCCAACCTTGCCTTTTACGAATCGTTAGGCGTAAAGGGGTTGTTGGCCCTCGAACGTACGGTGGCTTATCTCAACGAGAACTATCCCGAACAGTTTGTCATTGCCGATGCCAAGCGCGGCGACATTGGCAACACCTCGCAGATGTATGCCCGCACCTTCTTCGAAACCTACAATCTCGATGCACTTACTGTTGCCCCATACATGGGCGAAGACAGCGTGACGCCTTTCTTGGCCTACGAAGGCAAGTGGGTGATATTGTTGGCGCTCACCAGTAATAAGGGTTCGCACGATTTCCAACTCATAGCAGATGTTCAAGGCGTTCGCCTTTTCGAACACGTTCTTACCAAATCACAAACATGGGGCAATGCAGATAATATGATGTACGTGGTAGGTGCCACACAAGGCGAGGCCTTTAAGGACATTCGTCGCCATGCCCCCAACCATTTCTTGCTTGTCCCCGGCATTGGTGCACAAGGTGGAAGTCTTCACGATGTGTGTCAATATGGTATGAACAAGGATTGCGGTTTGTTGGTAAACAGTTCGCGCGGCATTATCTACGCTAGCAACGGAACCGACTTTGCACAAGTGGCTGCCGAGAAAGCACGCGAGGTTCAAGAAGAGATGGCTAGCGAGTTGAAAGCCATCTTGCCCACGCTCTAAAACACATCGCCCACCGAACAGTAATAAATGAGTGAAATAAAGATCATCAACGACCCCGTTTTTGGGTTCATCAAGATACCGCGCGGGCTAATCCTCGACGTTATTTGCCATCCCTTGATGCAACGTCTTACGCGCATTCGTCAGCTAGGCCTGGCCTCAGTGGTTTATCCTGGTGCGCAGCACACGCGTTTCTTGCATTCCATTGGGGCGTTCCATTTGGTTAGCGAGGCCGTGTTGTCGCTCCAACAAAAGGGTGTATTCATCTTCGACAGCGAGGTTGAGGCCGTACAGATAGCCATTCTTCTTCATGATATTGGGCATGGCCCATTCTCGCATGTGCTCGAAAACTCGCTTATATCGGGCATTTCGCACGAAGATATTTCGTTACAGATGATGGAAAAGATGAACCGTGAGATGGGAGGAGCTCTCACGTTGGCCATCAAAATCTTCAAGAACGAATACTCCAAGCGTTTTCTTCATCAGCTCATCAGCAGTCAGCTAGACATGGATAGGCTCGACTATCTTCGTCGCGACAGCTTTTTTACGGGCGTTACCGAAGGGAATATCGGTTCGGCACGCATCATCAAGATGCTCGATGTGGAGAACGATGCCCTAGTGGTAGACCAAAAAGGCATCTATTCCATCGAGAACTATCTTATTTCGCGTAGGCTGATGTATTGGCAGGTGTACCTGCATAAAACCGCAGTAGGCTGTGAGGCCATTTTGGTTAACCTCCTTAAACGCGCCAAGTATCTAGTTCGTAATGGTCATTCGCTGTTTGCCACGCCTGCTTTGGCCTACTTCTTGGCCAACGATGTAGACCGCGACTTTTTTACAACGCATGCCGAGGCCTTGCAAAACTATTGTTCGCTAGACGACAATGACATTTGGAGCAGCGTAAAGGTGTGGATGAACGATGCCGACCCAGTGTTGTCCATCTTGGCAAACGACCTCGTAAACAGAAAACTCTTCAAAGTAGAGGTGTTCGACGAACCCATTCCCGAAGGCGTTATCGAAGAACGATTGGCTGCCATTTGCACGCACACAGGGCTTTCGACAAGCGATGCAACCTACCTGATGAGCGCAAACACTGTGAACAAAAACATGTATAACATGGAAGACGACCACATCACCATCAAGTGTAAAGACGGCACGTGTAAAGACATCTCGCAGGCCTCAGAACTCTTCGATGTGACACGCCTTTCCATGAAAAACAGCAAATATTACCTTTGTTATCAAAGATTTTGAATAATAATTGCTATATTTGCAGAATTATTCAACAGTACTGAAACCAATGGAATTTACAGCAAAGCAAATTGCACAAGTAGTCGATGGTGAAATCGTTGGAGATGAGAACGCTGCCGTTCACTCCTTTGCGAAGATAGAGGAGGGGCGGCCAGGAGCTATTTCGTTTCTTTCAAACCCAAAATATACACATTATATATATGAGACAGAGGCTAGCGTGGTGCTAGTAAACAAAGACACCAAACTGGAAAAGCCTGTTAAGGCCACGCTCATCAAGGTGGATAACGCCTACGAGTGTGTGGCCAAGCTATTACAGATGTACGAGGCAGCCAAGCCAAAGAAAACGGGTATTGACCCCTTGGCCTTTGTTTCGCCCGACGCCACAGTTGGCGAAAACTGCTATGTAGGTCCCTTTGCCTATGTAGGTAGTGGCGTTGTGATTGGCAACGGCACGCAGGTGTATCCTCATGCCACACTCTGCGACAACGTGCGAGTGGGTGCTCATTGTATTATTTATCCCCAAGTGTGCCTTTACCACGATGTAGTGGTGGGCGATAGGGTAATCCTACATTCGGGTTGTGTAATCGGCGCCGATGGTTTTGGTTTCGCCCCATCTGCCCATGGGTACGACAAAATACCCCAAATTGGTACAGTTACAATTGAAGACGATGTGGAAATAGGTGCCAACACCTGCGTAGACCGCTCTACAATGGGCAGCACTTACATACGTAAAGGTGTGAAACTAGACAACCTTGTGCAAATAGCACACAACACCGACATCGGCGAAAACACCGTTATGTCTGCCCAAGTGGGCGTGGCAGGTTCTACCAAGGTGGGCCAATGGTGCATGTTTGGCGGACAGGTTGGCGTTTCGGGACACATCAACATTGGCAACAAGGTGTTCTTAGGGGCGCAATCGGGCGTGCCTGGAAACCTCAAAGATGGTCAGCAACTCATTGGAACACCGCCTATGGAGCTCAAGCCTTACTTCAAGTCGCAAGCCATTTTCAGGCGTTTGCCCGACATGTATAAGCAGCTGAATGAGCTACAAAAGGAAATTGACGAATTAAAAAAGCAAATAAAACCATAACGCAATGTTAAAACAGACAACATTGAAAGGCAGCTTTTCCTTGTATGGCAAAGGCTTGCATACTGGATTGAGCCTCACGGTAACCTTCAATCCTGCACCCGAAAACACAGGCTATAAGATACAACGAATTGATTTGGAAGGTCAGCCCATCATCGATGCGTTGGCCGAACGGGTGGTAGACACGCAACGCGGCACTGTACTTGCCAATGGCGATGTGCGCGTTTCCACCGTAGAACATGGCCTTTCGGCACTCTACGCTATGGGTATCGACAACTGTCTCATACAAGTTAACGGCCCTGAGTTCCCCATTCTCGATGGTTCGGCCATCATGTATGTCGAGCAAATTAAGCGTGTGGGCATCGAAGAACAAAGCGTACCCAAAGATTACTACATCATCCGGCATAAGATTGAGGTGAAAGACGAGGCTACGGGTTCGTGCATCACCATCCTTCCCGACGACCAGTTTAGTGTAACGGCGATGTGTTCTTTCGATTCGAAGTTCATTAATAGCCAGTTTGCCACACTCGATTCGCTCGATAATTTTGAAACCGAGATTGCTCCTGCACGTACATTTGTGTTTGTGCGCGACATTGAGCCGCTGCTTAAAGCCAACCTCATCAAAGGTGGCGACATGGACAATGCCATCGTTATTTACGAAAAAATAATCGACCAAGAGCAACTAGACCAACTGGCCGACTTGCTGAAAGTTCCTCGTTTGGATGCCAGCAAGCAGGGATACATACAGCATAAGCCCTTAGTTTGGGAGAACGAGTGTACGCGCCACAAGCTGCTCGACATCATTGGCGACATGGCTCTACTGGGTAAACCCATCAAGGGCCGCATCATTGCCACCCGTCCTGGTCACACCATCAATAACATGTTTGCACGCCATCTTCGTAAAGACATTCGCAAACACGAGGTGCAGGCACCCATTTACGACCCCAACGACGAGCCTGTGATGGACAATAAGCGCATACGCGAATTGCTACCTCACCGCTATCCCATGCAGTTGATAGACAAAATCATATCGTTAGGCCCAACAAGCATCGTAGGCGTGAAGAACGTAACGAGCAACGAGCCTTTCTTTGTGGGCCACTTCCCCCAAGAACCCGTGATGCCTGGCGTATTGCAAGTGGAGGCTATGGCGCAGTGTGGCGGTCTTTTGGTGCTTAACCAGCTAGAAGAACCCGAACGCTGGTCTACCTATTTCATGAAAATCGACGAGGTGAAGTTCCGCCAAAAGGTCGTTCCCGGAGACACATTGTTGTTCCGTGTAGAACTGCTCCACCCCGTAAGGCATGGTGTCAGTTCGATGAAAGGTTACATGTTTGTGGGCGACCAAGTGGTTTCGGAGGCTACATTCACCGCACAAATCGTTAAAAACAAGTAAAAAGACACGCACTGAGCTATGAACCAAATAAGTCCTTTGGCCTATGTGCATCCCGAGGCTAAACTTGGGAAAGACAACATTATCGGCCCATTTTGTTACATAGACCGTAACACGGTTATTGGCGACGGAAACAACTTGCAGAACAGTGTGACCATCAATTACGGTGCTCGCATTGGCAATGGAAACGAAATATTGGCCGGCGCAAGCATTTCTACCAAACCACAAGATTTAAAATTTGTTGGTGAAGACACGCTATGCGAGATAGGCGACAACAATAGTATTCGTGAGAACGTTACCATTTCGCGCGGTACGGCCTCTAAGGGCGTAACGATAGTAGGTAGTAATAACTTGCTGATGGAGAACATGCACATCGCTCACGACTGTGTTATAGGTTCAAATGTCATTATTGGCAACTCCACTAAGTTTGCTGGCGAGGTGATTGTCGACGATTTTGCCATTGTTAGTGCAGCAGTGTTATGCCATCAGTTCTGCCGTATTGGTGGTTATGTGATGGTACAGGGCGGCAGTCGTTTCAGTCAAGACATTCCCCCTTACGTCATTGTAGGAAAAGACCCCGTGCGCTTTGCTGGCATCAACCTTGTGGGCTTGCGTAGGCGCGGTTTCTCTAACGAACTGATTGACCTTATCCATAATGCCTACCGTCTGCTTTATTCGAAAGGCTTGATGGCCGAAGGCATACAAGAAATACGTAACAACCTGCAAGTAACAGAGGAGATACAATACATCATCGACTTTGTTGAAAGTTCAAAACGCGGCATTGTCCGTTAAGCAGCAAATGCAATAACAGATAGTATAACTCGCAAGTGCCTTGGCACTTGCGAGTTTTTTCTTTGCATCTTATCTAGTTTAAGCCCAAATTGTACGGCATGTTCTGCAATTTGTAAAAAATGTACATAACGGATAACAGGCCCATTTAGTGTTGTGCAAAAGTGTAATACGTGCAAAATGGTATGCAATTTGCAGTAAAGCTCACTGCTATTCATCGCCCAAAACTATGCTGTTCGCTGCAAATTGTGTAGGTGAATGTCGCAAAATGGAAGACTACGTTTAGGGAAAGAATTGAAGTCCACTTGGCTTTTGATGTTTCAACAACTTGAGCGGAGTTGTTTTTTTGTGAAGTCAGCGCAAATATACTCTCCTCTCATAAATGGCGCGCGAGATGGAATTAGCTCGCTGGCTTGTAGACTTATGAAAAACAATCAATTTTTGAGTATACCAAGGCATCAGTAAACAAACTCGTCAACCCACCAGATCGCAAGCCCATCAACTTACAAATTCATCAACTTACAAACTCAAGAACCTACCAACTCACTAACTCGTCAACTCAAAAAATCACCAACTCCAAACTTAAAAAGATTGTTTTTTTATTTTACAATCTTGTACTAATTTTCACTCCGTTCTAGCGAAAAATCAGGTTATAAAATGGGTAAAAAGCCACTGTTTCTAGCTTTTTACGCCTTTTGTTTTGTCCGTTTTTAAGTAAAAAACCTCCATTTAGCACCATTTTGCCTTTCTGGTTTGGCTGAAGGCTCGTAATTTCTCGAGCCCAATTACTCACTTTTAACCCCCAAAATCTGCTTTTTAACAGCTATTTTACCCTTTTCAGCCATGTTTTTAACGTTTCTGAAAGGTTTTGTTTATACAATAGCAGTGGATATTTATGCTTTTCGACTCACATTTAGCAGCATTTAGCACTGCATTTTGCACCAAAACGCCTTGCATTTAGCATCAAAACGCATTGCATTTAGCACCAAAACGCACTGCGTTTAGCGGCATATTGCACCGCGTTTTGCACCAAAACGCACTTCATTTTGCTGCAAATAGGCCGAAATTAGGTGCTAATGGCGGTGTTTTTAAATAAAAATTCATTTTGC
>NZ_KV815020.1:20754-33419 GCF_001814145.1 Prevotella sp. HMSC073D09
GGCGGTGTTTTTAAATAAAAATTCATTTTGCCTGCATTTACAACTCACCCCTTTTTGCATTGAAACCAACCTTCGCGAGAATCGATTTTTTGCGGCAAGACGAGCGATTGGTGGACAGAAAGGGCACTTATAATGTTAAAATTTCTACTGAAAACTAGACAAAATCGGTTGTGTCGCATACGTGCGCATGGGCAATGGCATGGTATACGTGTACGTTTTGCTACTGCTAGGCGCGAAGGGTTGCAGGCATGCAACCTGCGGACAACGGGACTGTATCATGGAAACGCAGAAGTAATTTGCCATTGGCAACCAGTTTCTGCTTGTGGAAAATACATTTAAAGATTGCCTCCTGGCCACTTTTTGAGACTTAATTACGTTCTGCAACTGACAAATTAGACAGAATTTCAGATATTGTCGTGCCTTTGTCTTGTACTTCATACGTGCGAGGGTATTTATCTTTGTGTTACAGCACAAAGATAATAAACTCCTCTCAATTTATAGAAAGATTAAAAGTCTAGATAACTTCATTGTATAAAACTAAATAAATATGGGTATTAAATCAGAACAAGACATTAAGAGTGCAAAAGAGACTCTCAACGCATTGTATCAGCAGATCGCGAGTACATCTGATTGTGTTGTACCTTTGTATGATGCAATAGAGGACTACTTCTTTCAGGATATTGACTACCAGCGTGTAAAGTCTCATGTCCCTTTGTGGATGAGGGATGCAGGGCGGTCGCCGGAGTCAAGAGTAGATAGGGCTTTTTATGAGCAATTACGCTCTGTATATAATGACCCTGTATCAAATAGGATTATTCACTGGTTTGATGTTCGAGGGTTGTTAGCTGCATTCCAAGATCGTGTGATGGCTGTTGGGAATTATATGGGAAAAATATATGCTCACTTGCCTGCTTATTGTTTGTATGAGGACAGTGAATATGAATCGGCCTCATGTGGGATACTTCTGATAAGGTTCATACGGCTATAAACAATGTATTTGTGTCCCTATGTTCATCGTTTGATCTTTTTACCAAGGTGGTGTATGAGTGCTCAAAGTATGACATCAATTGTTTTACAGAATATAAGAAACTGAAATGTAGGAAAGATAGTGTGTTGTATAAAAAAGTAAACTACGAATTTGAAGAACTAAAAGCTGATGGACTCTTATATAGCGAACCTCGATGTGTGAGAATTGCTTGCAGTTTTCGTGACGAGTATATTCACAATGGGTCTTGGGATTACCGCTGTGCTATCTACTACCCCTTTGTTGCGGATGGTGTAGCTGCGGAACCTTTTGTATTGATGCCTGACGTTGACGATAAAGGCCATTTGGTAACATCGGGGTCTAGAAACAAATTTTACACTAAGGGCGATAAGGTGAACGTGTTCCTTCCTGGATTCGTGAAAGATGTGATGGAACTGCTAAATAACACCATTGAAACTCTAGTTGATTTGTTAAAGAAGAAAACGGCCACAGGTAATAGGGACAAGGCTACAAACGAGGTAATTAACATGTTACAGAACTATGTTAGTTTCTTGCCTAACATAAAAAAACAATGATGTGGCAGAAGCAATATAAAAAACGTTCCTTTCTGTAATAGAAAGGAACGTTTTGTTTGTTGAGGGGTGGCTAGTCGGATTCGAACCGACGACATTCAGAACCACAATCTGACGCTCTAACCTGCTGAACTATAGCCACCATGTTTGACCTTATTTCTGAAATCGATTGCAAAGGTATAGATTTTATTTGGATATACCAAATGTTAACGGCGTTTTTTCTTGCTGTCTGCTTAATTTTGGCCATTTCAATGGTTTATTTTGCTTTCTCTTACGTGTAGCATGGAAACCAACTTGACAACCGACTAAGTTTTTGAACCGAAGTACAGGCAAAGCATGCCTAAGAGAACAAGGAACAAATCGAATGCTTTGCGTTTGAGATTTTTCTCTTGAAAGACAAGTGCGCCAAACATAAACGATACCAAAACGCTGCCTCTTCTTACCATCGACACGATGGAAATCATGGCTTGTGGCTGGCTTAGGGCATAGTAGTAGGCAAAGTCGGCTGCACAGAGAAATAGGCTTATCAGCATGATGGCCCACCTCCACTGAAAGGGTTGGGTTGTTTTGCGTTTTGGGTACCATAGCACAAGCAACACAATGCCCATCATACCGCATTGGTATAGGTTGTACCAGCTTTGTACAACCATCTTGTCTAGCCCCAATCCGCCCTGTGCTGTTGGGGTCATCAAGTATTTATCGTATAGTCCGCTGCATGCACCTAGTATGGCGGCAAGTGCGATGGCGTATATCCACTTGTTGTGTTTGAAGTCGATACCTTCTCTTTTTCCGCTCCTGCTTAAAAGGAAAAAGGAGCAAATGGCCAGAGCAACGCCCAACCATTGCAGCAGGTTGAGCTGCTCGCCATAAACAAGCATCGCCCCAACGAGTACCAGTATGGGACGTGTGGCATTTATCGGGCCAACGATTGTTAGCGGAAGATGTTTTATACCCACGTATCCAAATATCCACGAAGACAGCACTAGCATGCTTTTGAAGAAGATGTAGCCATGTGTAGATAAGTTGGTGGCCGACACGTAGAACATGTTGGCTGGTGAAAGCCAACCGAAACGACTGCCGAGGATGAATGGAATGAAGATGAGCGACGAGAAAAAGGTGTTGAGAAACAACACGGGGATAATGGCGTTACCTTTCAACGACAGTTTCTTAAATACATCGTAGAAACCTAGAAGACTGGCAGAAAGAAAGGCTAAGAGTAACCAAAGCATGTGGATTTGTTATGTTGTGAAGGGGTTATTGGGTTTCTGAGCTCGTGGTTTTTAAAGTTATTGGGGTTGTTGAACTTACGAACTCGTGGTGCAATGAAGTTGTAAACTCACGAACAAACAATCCGTGAATTGAATAACTTATGGACTGATAAACTAACGAACAAATAAGCTGTGCATACAATAACTTATAGAATTATAAACTCACGAACTTGAAAACTCAAATTAATATTGCACGTCTTCGAGAAACAAGGCATGACCAGGAACCGACTCGCCTGCTTGTTGTCGCGACTTAGAATGTAGTATGTCAACGAACTGTTCGAGGGTGATTTTGTGCCAACCCACGTCTAAAAGTGTTCCAACAATGGCGCGAACCATGTTGCGGAGAAATCTGTTTGCAGATATACGTAAATGCCATTTGGTGTCGGAAAGCTTTATCCAACGAGCCTCGTAGACCTCGCAGAAGGTGGTTTTTGCATCTGAATGGCTCTTGCAAAAAGCTCCAAAATCTTTATGCGACAATAGTATTTCAGCGGCCTCGTTCATCAATTGGAAGTCGGGTGCTTGGTGTAAGGCATACGAGTAGGCGCGACAGAAGGGGTCGCGGTCTAGATGTATGTAATAATGATAGGTGCGTTTGGTGGCACTGAACCGTGCGTGCATGTCGGCATCTACGGCTTTTATTGCGTTAATGGTGATGTCGAAGGGCAGTACACGGTTGAGTTTGTAGGTGAGTTGCACTGTGTCTAATGGGTTGTCTACATCGAAATGTGCAACCATCGTGCGTGCATGAACACCTGTATCGGTACGTCCTGCACCGACCAGTTCAACGGGATGTCTGAGCAGAAGGGACATGGCACGTTGCATTTCCGCTTGAACCGAATTGGCGTTAGGCTGAATTTGCCAGCCATGATAGGCCGTTCCGTCGTACGAAAAGTATATGAAGTATCTTTGTTTCATCCTTACAAAGGTACAAAATATAATGGTTATAGCTGTTGTATAAGTCGCCTAATTCGGAACCATTTGCGCGCAAAAAGTCCTATGGCGTAGAGGAATGCGATGAAAATGTAGGCCAAATAGGTTTGGATGAGGTTGAATTGAAGTCCGTCGAGCGTGGAGTGGGGCAGCGCGGATATGCCATTGACCAAGGTTTTCACGGCTGTGGCTAGCCATTGCATGGCATCTAACACAAAATTATGGAGTAATGGCGCGCCTTGAACGATGAAAGAGGCGAGCGTGACGTAAAGCAAGAGGGTTATGAGTGGAAGTATAAGCAGGTTGGAGAGTAGGAAATAGCATGAGAAACGCCCAAAATAATAGGCTATAATGGGCATTGTGCCCACTTGTGCTGCCACGGAAACGCAGACGATAGCCCAGATGGGACGGAGCAAATTGGCCCAACGCGTTGTGGGTTGGTAGAGTGAGAAAAACGGGGGATAAAGAAGAATGATGGATAATACGGCTATGAATGAGAGCTGGAAACTGACATCCCAAAGCGTGGAAGGGTTGGCAATGAGCATCACGATGCAGGCAAAAGCCAGCGAATTGGCCGAAAAGCGGTCGCGATGGAGCAACGAAACGAAGGCGTAGAGGGTGAGCATGAGGGCAGAACGGACAGCTCCGGGTGGCAATCCCACTAGGAAAACATAGCCCCAAAGGGTGATGGTGATGATGGTTTGTGCGATGAGTTCGGCCCAATCACGGCGCACCATGCGATAGAGAATGGTGGTGAAAAGTGCTGAAAGCACGCTGTAAATGATGCCGAGATGCAGGCCAGACAGTGCCAAGATATGGGAAACGCCTGCCTTGTTGTATGATTCGCGTTGTGTGGGGGTGAGGTTCGACTTGTCGCCGAGGGCAATGGAGGCAACCAACGCTTGGTTGTTGGCGCTTAACCTTTGTTGCCATGCGCTGTCAAGCAGGCTTTGGCGCACTTTTAATAGGCGCAAGCGTATTTTATCGACGGTGCAAATTTTGTTTATTTCGTCGTTGGTTAGTTGCGTGTTCTGCCAATCGGCAAAGTAAACAAAGGTTGTTGCGTAGATTTGGTGGGCTTGCATCCAGCGCGCAAAGTTGAACTTTGAGGATGAAAAGAGGGCAGATTCGTTGTTGAAAACCGATTGAACGGCGATTGTTGAACCTGTGGTAAGGCTCTGCCAACGATTGGTAAGCGTGTCTTTTAGGATGGATGCACGAACGAGAAAGGGCGTATGACCATCGTTTCTTTCTGATAGGTTTATCACCAAGAGGTTGCATTTTAACACCTTTCCGTGGGCTGTGGGGGTGTCGGTAACGATGGCTTTGTATGTAATGGCTTGGTTGATGGGTATTGATTGCCTATCGTTTATTTGCAAAGACATGAGCCATGCGCCAAGAAAAACAATGGAAACGAGGATGGCCATGCTGGAAATGTGCGCATGACGGATGGCCAGAACGGCAATGGCTGCTGTGCCAAGCAATAGCGAAACGCTGGTTGTGGGGTTGGAGAAAAAGGGAATGGCGTCGGCCAACACTATCCCTACGATGAGCATCAGTGCGATGCGCACCAGCGGATAGAGTTGGATGACGCCATTGGGACGTGTCATACAGGCCTCTGTGTTAGAACGAATAGGAGAAACCTATTGATACGAACTCGCGCAATTGCAGGTATCCGTGTTTCTCGTCGCGTGTTCCTCCATCGTCGAAACGTGGATAAACGAATAGTTTGGAGCTAATGAATTTGTTGAATTGGAACGTGAAAGTGTTTTCCCATTCCACTTCTGCCCTGCTGTATGTGGTATATCCGTAGAGGCGTGTTTGCCAGCTAATGGGTTCGGCTATCTTCCACATTAGGTCTACGGTAAATTCAGAACCAAAGTCGTGAAGGGTGTGGCTATCTGGTTTCAGACCATAGCGAGGACCCAACGAAAGCCTGTCTACATAGCGGAAGTTATAGGCTAGGGGAGCGAGATGTATCGAACCTTTAAGTCTTCCCTTAAACCAATCAACGTTGTAGTCCATACCAAGCGATATGTTTGTGTTGAAAGGCGACATGAAATCGGATGCCGGTTCACCGCTGTTGTTTTTATATCCGCGTAAGAATTGGGTGTAGGCCACAAGTTGTAGGGTGTAATACCACCGCTTAGAGGCTTGAAGTCCCAGCTTGCTGGTGTACCTGATGAGGTCTTCTGAGGTTTTCAGGCTGTGTAATGTGTCGCTAGGCGAAGTGATGAAACCTAGTTTTAGTTCGAGTTTATTGTCGAATTTAACCTTTTGTTTGTTGTTGTAGTTGCATTGTAAGGTAACGGCACCTACCATTGAATAGTTGCTTTCGCCACCCTTATGCCAGTTGCCCGACACATAATTTTGCAGGAATTGCAGGTAATAGTCGCCCTTGACGGTCCAGAAGTTGGGCTTGGTAACAACAACGTTGATTGGTACAGCACCAGGGTCGGTGGGTACTTGTGGTTGTTTTTCGGCCAGTCCAGCATCCGACTTGATGACAACAGGTGTTGTTTTAGCTTCGGGAGCCACATTGTGCAGCACCGTTTCGCGGTTTAACACCAAGTCGGGCCTTTTAAGGTAGATACCTAACAATGCAGAGTCGGTAAACCTAGGCCCTAGGTAATCTGCCCTTTGGTTTGGTGCCTTAGTGGTCGTGCCTTCGTCGGAGAGGTCGAAGAAGTCTTTGGCTATTCCTTCGTAGAAGGTGAGTGGCGAGAAGAGCTTGAAACTTTGGTATGGAACAACGCTCTCAACAAAATCGTTTGGAAGTGCGCTTTTGTCGTTTTGCCGATACACCTTATTATATAGGAGGGCCAGCGAGTCCTCATAACTTTTTAGCAGTGCTGTGGCATAGTCGGCTCTGTCGGTGCGGCGTGTGGGGCGCGTTTGTTGTGCTTGGAGCGTAACAACGGCAAGGATAGATAATATAAGTGTACTTAAAACGTGTTTCATTACAATTGTTTTTACTTGCAAAGATAGCTATTTTTTTCTACGTTTTGCGTTTTGTTTTACTTCTTTTTTTTATTGTTTTTGTTGGTGGCTGGCCTAGAAAAGACAGGCCACTGGCTGTGTTTTCTTCTGGGAGAACGCTCTTATTCGCCCTTCTGTTCTAGTAAGTCGGGGCGCAGTTGCCTTGTTCTTTCCAGGGCTTGTTCCATCTCCCATGTCTTTATTTTGGCCTCGTTGCCGCTGAGAAGTATGGGTGGAACTTCCCAACCTTTGTAGTTTGCAGGGCGTGTATAGATGGGCGCAGAGAGCAAATCGTCTTGAAAACAATCGGAGAAAGCACTCTGTTCGTCGCTGATAACGCCAGGGATGAGTCGCACAATGGCGTCGGCCATCACGGCGGCAGCAAGTTCGCCCCCTGTGAGTACATAGTCGCCGATGGATATTTCGCGTGTGATGAGGTGGTCGCGTACGCGTTGGTCAACGCCCTTATAGTGTCCGCAAAGTATGATGATGTTGCCTTTTAGTGACAATTCGTTGGCCACATGCTGGTCGAACTGTTGTCCATCGGGCGACGTAAATATCACTTCGTCGTATTCTCGTTGGGCTTTAAGGGCAGAAATACAGCGGTCTATGGGTTCGCATTGCATCACCATCCCTGCAAATCCACCGTATGGATAGTCGTCCACACGTCTCCATTTATCGGTAGAATAGTCGCGAAGGTTATGCAGATGTATTTCTGCTAGCTCTTTTTTTTGTGCGCGTGCCAAGATAGATTCGTGCACGAATCCCTCAATCATCTCGGGCAACACGGTGATAATGTCAATTCTCACTGTTCGATTTCCTTTCGTTATGTCGTCTATGTTAATCGCCTTTGTCAGAGGTTGTGCCTTCTGTTATGGTCGATGCGTTTGCCTTACGCTTTTTTCTTTTACGCATTTGCCACCAGATTACGCTAATGATAGCCACCACACCAAGTGCAATAATGACAACGAGTTGTATCTGGCTGTTGTACTCTTCAATCTTGTTGTTAAGGTCTTCTTTCGGTACGAACGAATGTAGATACCATCCAAGGGTGGCCAAAACGGTGTTCCAAAGGCCTGCGCCGATGGTGGTATAGAGGATGAACTTCCAAAATTTCATCTTGGAAAGACCTGCTGGGATGGATATTATCTGGCGTATGCCTGGCAGAAGTCGGCCTGTAAGCGTGGCAATGACTCCGTGGTCGTAAAAATATTTTTCGCCTTTCTCAATCTTTTCTTGGTTCAACAGGCAGAGATGTCCCAGCTTGCTGTTGGCAAAGCGGTAAATAACGGGGCGGCCGAGGTAATAGGCCGCAGCGTAGTTGGCCGAAGAACCGAGTACTGCACCTATGGTTGCGACAACCACAACGAGTACGATATTTAGTTCGCCAGCTGCTGCGCGGTAGGCGGCAGGTGGCACAATGAGTTCTGAGGGGGCGGGAATGACGGAGCCTTCGATAAACATTAGAAGCAGCACCGTCCAATAATTGAGGTTGTTTAGCAGGGGTAATAACCAGCTCATTTCTTCTTTTTACTTTTTTTGTTTTGTGATATAATTGTAGTAACTCTCTGGGTCGAGGTCTTTGGGAAAGTACTCGCCAAGGATTGTTTTAGCCTCCATGGGGTTTAGTTCGCAGGCTTTGCGCAGGAAATGCAGGAACTCCGACTCCTTATTTAGACATTTACAGCAGAGCGACATGTGCGAATATCCGTCTTTCCAATCGGCAGGAACCGATTGAAAGAGCGTGTGAAACATCCTGTAAGCCAATTGCATATAGCCGTTGTCGTATACTGATATGGCGATACGGAAATACACATTAGGAGCCGACTTTGAGTGTCTGACGGCCTCTAAGAAAAAGTTTTGGGCTGCCAAAGGGTTTCCGTTTTCCAGTTGGATGTGGCCTTTGAACACTGTTAACTCGTCTTCGTCGCCGTTACCTGTGGCTATGGCCTTGTCTACGTGTGCCAAAGCGTCGTCCACTCTGCCAAGTCTAGACAGGGCAAAGGCCGTTTCTTGGTAAATCTCTACCAAGTTAACCGACTTAGGCACGGCCATTTTTTCGGCCTTTTGCAGATGTTGCAGGGCCTCCGCAGGTCGATCGAGGTTGATGAGGGTGATGCCAATGAATATTTCTCCCGTTTCATCATCCTTATGGAGGTTGTTAAATCGGGTGTAATAAGTAAGTGCCTCTTCGTACTCGCCTAGGCTGAACATGCCGTTGGCTTTGTTAAGTAACGCCTCTTCATCGTTAGGATTGATGGCGATAGAGTATTCGCTGCTCTCGATAGAGTCTTTAATGCGATTGCTAAGAAACTGCGATGAGGCCAGCTGATTCCAGTAGGGTGAGGCAAAGGGGTTTTCTTCTACAAGTTTCTTAAATATTTCTTCGCCCTGTCGGTACTCGCCTTTACCCAATGCTATACGTCCTTGCACTTCTTGATAGTCGGCCGTTTGCGTGTTTTCGGCCATTGCGAGCCATGCTTGTGCATGGTCTATGAGGTCGTAATCCAAGTAAATGTCTGCCACATCAAGAATAAAGTCGTCCCTTTCCTCGTCGTCTTGCCATTCTAATTGCTGGCGTAAAAACTCGTCGGCCTCGTCGTTTTTGTTTTCAACGAGCATGATTTCGACACGCAAGTACACGCATTCGAGTTCCGATTGGTCGTCAACTTGCTCTAAATACCATTTTGCTTTTTTGGGATTTTGCATTAACAGCTCGTATCTGCCCATGAACACCAATGGCGGCATTGCCCCCGGGAACATGTCTACACCTTTTAGGGCGGCTTTCACAGCATCGTTCGTTCGCCCATCTGTGTAGTAATATTCGGCAATATCGGCCAGCGCGTCCGAGTCGAAGTAGGCAGTGCGCCCCTCTTGTTCGGCTTCCTCGTAGCTATGGAGTGTTTGCCGAAACTCTTCGCTGTTGAAATAGCTGTCGTTTGTCATTGTTTTTAAACAATCAAGAGGGGCGAACGGTGTTCGTCCCTCATGTTAGTGGTATGTGGCAAGGGCTATACTGCATTTAGTTCTGATAGCCTTTGCCGGATGTTAGGATGTGTCTGCGTGTACGTATCGCTACTTTGTGTGCTTATTTATTTTGTTTTGCCCACGTGTCTTTCAAACCTACGGTCTTGTTGAACACGGGATGTTCGGCAGAAGAGTCGATATCGGCCATGAAATAGCCAATGCGTTGGAATTGCAGATACTCGCCTGGTTTCTTGTTTGCTGCATAGTTCTCCACATAGCAGTTGGTGTACACCTTCTTCGAGTCCTTATTAAGCAGTTCCCTAAAATCCCTTTCGTCGGTCGATGGATTCTCTACATCGAACAATCTGTCGTAAACGCGCACCTCGGCTTGGGTGCAGTGGTCGGCCGAAAGCCAGTGAAGTGTGCCCTTAACCTTGCGGTTTGCACCCTCCATGCCGCTTTTGCTCTGTGGATCGTATTCGGCTTGCACCTCCACAATGTTGCCATCGGCATCTTTGGTGCATCCCGTACACTTGACGATGTAGGCACTTTTCAAGCGCACTTCTTGGCCAGGCGTCATTCTAAAGAACTTCTTGGGTGCATCTTCCATAAAGTCTTCGCGTTCCATCCACAGATTTCTTGAGAAGGTGATGGTGTGTGTGCCGTCGGCTGCGTTTTCGGGATTGTTCACCGTTTCCATTTCTTCGGTCTGCCCTTCGGGATAGTTTGTAATCACCAACTTAACGGGATTAACCACCGCCGTTACGCGGCAAGCACGCTTGTTGAGGTCTTCGCGTACCGAGGCTTCAAGCAAGGCCATGTCGTTAAGTGCGTCGAACTTGGTGTAGCCAATGGAATCTATGAACATGCGAACGCTTTCAGGAGAATATCCTCTGCGGCGCATACCGCATAGTGTAGGCATGCGTGGGTCGTCCCAACCACTCACCAAACCCTCGTCTACAAGCGTGTGCAACTTGCGTTTGCTCATTACCGTGTAGGTGAGGTTCAGTCGGTTGAACTCTATCTGGCGTGGTCTGAAATCGTTGATATTATCCATTTCGCCGTTCATCTCTTTAAGGAAGTCGATGAACTTGTCGTACAGTGGGCGGTGAGGAACGAACTCTAAGGTGCAGATGGAGTGCGTTACGCCCTCAAAGTAGTCGCTTTGTCCGTGTGCAAAGTCGTACATGGGGTAGGCATTCCATTGTGTTCCCGTGCGATGGTGCGGCGTATGGATGATGCGATACATGATTGGGTCGCGGAAGTGCATGTTGGGATTGGCCATATCTAGCTTTGCGCGCAGCACCATAGAGCCCTCTGGCGTGTCTGGTAGGTTCATTTTCTCGAACAAAGTGAGGCTTTCTTCAACCGGTCTGTCCCTATATGGCGATGCTGTACCAGCCTTTGTGGGTGTACCCTTCTGCTCGGCAATCTGTTCGCTTGTTTGTTCGTCGATGTAAGCGTGGCCTTTTTTAATCATCCATACGGCGAAATCCCATAGCTTTTGGAAATATTCGGAGGCGTAATAAATGTTTTCCCATTTAAATCCTAGCCACTTTATGTCGTTTAATATGTTTTCAACATACTCGTCTTTTTCCTTGCTGGGGTTGGTATCGTCGAAACGCAGGTTGCATATTCCGTTAAATTTCTCTGCTGCTCCGAAGTCCATGCAGATAGCTTTGGCATGGCCGATGTGCAGATAACCGTTTGGTTCTGGGGGAAAGCGCGTTTGTAGGCGCCCGCCATTCTTTCCCTCGGCCAGGTCTTGTTCAATGATTTGTTCTACAAAACTCAGGTTCTTTTTCTCTTCGTTTGAGTTTTCTATTCTTTCTGTCATTGTATACATTATTATATTATAGTGCAAAGGTACGATAAAGGAGCAAAATATCAAAATTCGCATTAGCTTAAATCTTGCTTTTTTAACAGGATGTGTCAAAATATGTTTTCTAACATAATAAAAAGTTTGCGTAAATAAATTTCAGGTCGTAACTTTGCACTCGTTATCCTGAATACAATCTTTTTGCCTTAAAAAAGCTAATACCTATTGAGATTAGATGCGCTGCACTGTGAAGTGTGGCGCATTTGTATTTTAGTAAGGTACGTTATGTTTTACTGCTGTCATCAATATTGTCAGTGCTATCATGTATCTGCGAACGCACTTAATTTATAGCAAATATTATCATAATAGAACGATAATTTCGCTTTCTTAAATCATTTTTGACTTGCACGAACTGGTGTATATCAGTTTTTTTCCAGTTGCTCTTTGTGCTCTCAATGCGATGAACATCTGTTTGTTGGGTTATCCATGAGCGTGACGATTGCTGTCTCTAGCTTGAAGTGTCACTTTAGTATAGAAGTTGTCTTGACTTTAAATGTTTCTATAAATTGAGAGTAGTTTATTATCCTTGTGCTGTAAAACCAAGATAAACTCGCCCCCCTCCTGTACAAACTCGCCCCCTCCTGTACAAAGTAGTGGACAAAGATACGATAAAATCTGAAATTCTGCACCATTTGTCTGTGGCAAAACATAGTTTATGACCCCAAAAGCGACTTGGCGGAAGTCCTTCAACGCCTTCTCTACAAGTTGAAAACTGGCTGTAAATAACAGATTACTTCGGCGTTTGCCTGGTGCTGTCTCCATTTGTCGTGGGTAGTATGGCGTGCAACCGCTCGTGCTGGTGGCAGCAAGTTTAGGTGCTTTCCGTGTGTTGCTTGTGGGCATGAATGCTGCATAATCGTTTTTTATTTGTCTAGTTTTCAGTACTAAATTTAACATTATGACTACCCTTTTCGTCCACCAATCGCAAACCTTGCCGCAAAAAATCGATTCTCGCGAAGGTTTGTTTTGTTAAATGGGGCTAGTATGTGAAAGCGGCAAAATGAATATTTATTACAAACAATCGTTATTAGCACCATTTTGGGGGCTATTTGGTGCTAAATGCAGTGCGTTTTGGTGCTAAA
>NZ_KV815020.1:33519-46308 GCF_001814145.1 Prevotella sp. HMSC073D09
TGGTGCAAAACGCAGTGCAAAATGGTGCAAAACGCAGGATGATAAGCATAAATATCCACAGCAATGGTATAAATAAAACCTTTTCGAACCATGAAACATATAGCTCAAAGGGGCAGAATAGCCATTAAAAAGTGGGTGTTTTGTGCCTAAAAGTGGATAATTGGGCTTGAAAAATTACGAGTCGGCAACCAAACTAGAAAGGCAAAATGGTGCAAAATGCAGGTTTTGTTCTTAGAAATGGACAAAACAAAAGGCCCGAAAGACCCCCAAAAGTAGTTATTTACCTACTTTTTAACCTATATTTTCGCTAGAAGGGAGTGAAAATAATAATGCAATTGTAAAATATAAATAACAATTTTAACTTTTGCTTGTTGATGAGTAAGTGTGTTGATGAGCTTGTGGTTTTTTGGTAGGTTAGTAGGTTAGTTTATGAGTAGATAAGTTGGTGATTTGGTGAGTTGATTAGTTGATGGTGCTTATCTAGGCCAATGGAGAACCAGCGACTTGCAATAAAATGTGTTGAAGACCTGATTAACGCATCTTGTATTTGCCTTAGAACAGGTTAGTATCTTGTGTGCACATCGAAATACCTTCAATGTTAACCACTTTATTTGAAACCGCTAAATGGCCCGCAATCATATGTTTAATACTTTGCTTACATGTTCTAATTGCAATGTATTAGGCAAATGATTGCAAGGCATTTAGCGGCCATTTAGTTTTCAAGACATTTGGTTATGCCTTTTCTTTTATAATGCTTTGAAGAACATTTCCAACCAATGCGGTCGTGATTATTACTTAATGCCCCTTTGGTTTAAGGCCTTAGTGTATTTAGCCGCGTTGGCCAAATGTTCTGCATAAGTTTTAGCAAAGTTATGCGTACCGCTAAAATCTTCTTTCGCACACATGTACAGGTAACCGTGCTTTTTAAGATTGAGTACGGCCTCGATACCTTCTATGCTAGGAATGCGTATCGGACCAGGGGGCAAACCTGCGTTGCGATAGGTGTTATAGGGGCTGTTGATGTTGAGTAGCTTATTGTAAATGCGTTTCAGTCCAAACTGTTTCCACGCATATTTAATGGTTGGGTCGGCTTGTAGGGGCATGCCGTTCGGGTATTCGGCATTGCGCAACATCAGTCGGTTGTAGTACATACCTGCCACCATAGGCTTTTCTGCATTGTTGGCTGTTTCTTCGTCGACGATGCTCGCCAGTGTAATCACCTGAACGGGTGTTAGCTTTAGCTCGTTAGCCTTTACGGTTCGGTCAACATTCCAAAAGTTCTTGCTTTCTTTCTGCATGCGGTCGAGCAGTTTTTCGGTTGATATGTTCCAATAAACGTCATAGGTGTTAGGGATGAACATACATTGGATGGTGGCCGTATCATAACCATAGTGCGCGCAAATTTTGGGGTCGCGCAATGCATTCAGCAGCTGAGTGCTGTCCATCATGAGGCGTTTGCACACTTCTGCCGATAGTTTGTCAAGCGTTCTTACGCTAGGGACGGTGAGGCTTACGGGTTCTTGCATGCCGTTTTTCAGGTGTCTGAACACCACAAAAGCCCCTTGTCCTGCCTTTATGGCATAGCGTCCCGGCTTGATATGCTCGCCGTAAGAGCTGTGTCGCGTTAGCGTTCTGAACCCACTTAGCGCATGTGGCGAGCAGTTGGGGGTGAGTTTGGCATACACCGAGTCGATATTATCGTCGTTGTCTATGTATACGAACTTGGTGGCACTGCCCGATGGGAGCATGGCCGAAAAGAAATAGTAATACAATATACCCAATATTACGAGCAAGCAAACGCCCGCAGGGATGAGGTAATTTCTTACACAGCTGTGTTTCATTGTTGATTATGCTTTATTTTCATTGCAAAGTTAGTAATTTTAAACAACATCTGTGGAGAGGTGAGCATATTTTTATAACTTTGCACTTGCTGTTCTTGGTTATGTGTTTGGTTATACGAACCCATATCGCGTTTGCGCTTGCATTTTCAGAACATATTTTTATGGATAATAAAACGGAAGGGAAATAAAATGATAAAAGATCACGATACCTATATATTTGATTTAGACGGTACGCTATTAAATACTTTAACCGATTTGGCCGCTAGCTGCAACTATGCCCTGCAACAGCACGGCATGCGCCAACGTACTATCGACGAGGTACGGCAATTTGTGGGGAACGGCGTAAAGAAATTGATGGAAAGAGCCATACCTGATGGTTTGGCTAACGCCCAATTTGAGGAAGTTTACCAATGTTTTCGCCAACATTATCTTGAACATGGGCTAGACCATACATCGCCTTATCCTGGGGTGTTGCAGATGTTGGCTGAACTGAAACGGCGTAAGAAGAACGTTGCCGTAGTGAGTAATAAGTTTTATAAGGCTACGCAAGAGTTGTGCAAGCATTTTTTTGACCAGTATGTGGAGGTGGCTATTGGCGAACGCGAAGGCATTAGCAAGAAACCGGCACCCGATACGGTATTGGAAGCCCTTGTGCAGTTGGGTGTGTCGGCTGAGAATGCTGTGTATATTGGTGATAGTGATGTGGACATAGCCACAGCCAAAAACTGCAATTTGCCTTGTATCAGTGTGCTTTGGGGCTTTCGCGATAAGGATTTCTTGCTCCGTTCGGGTGCTACTACACTTATCACAGCACCCGAAGAGTTGTTGGTGTAGTGGCGTAGCGGTTTTTACAAGCAGGGAGAGTGAAATAAGGTTACTCCTACTAAACGCATGAAGGAGCTGTGTTATCAATATGAAATAATCAAGCCATGCCTACTATGAAGATAGAAGAGGGCATGGCTTGACTATGTTAGTGCGTTAGTATATTGAGAAAAAGTGGTAAGTGGAGTGGGGAGACGTGAGTTGCGTCAGCTTGTCAGAACTGCCACCAGTGTTTCTTTTTCTTGTAGCTTTCGGGATTGTTATGTGCCCTAATTGCGTTTCTAACGATTTGTTTGTAGGTAACGTTCTCCGTTACCATACGATAAATCTCGCCCCAATCGGGCAGTCCACCAACGTTACGGTCGTCGATAAAGAGGTCGGCTTTGAGTTTTCTAGAGAAATGGTTGTTCTTCTCTTTCTCCTCTTCTGGATAGTCTCGGTTCACAGCATAGAACTCCACACCGCGTTGTCTGCACCATTCCACGGCCTCGTCCAGCAATTCGCCTTCCCTTACACTCCATAAGATAAGCCTGTGCCTGTCTTTGATGAGCATTTTCAACGTTTCGGTGGCGAAGGGTATTTCTTCTCCAATTTCGGGGTAACGGTGTTCTACGATAGTTCCGTCGAAATCAACTGCAATTGTCATTCCTTATAGTGTTTAACGGGTTTCATCGGCTTGGCTGCTGATGAAACCCGCGTTATGAAGTGGCTTTATTGTTTCACCGAAGTATCGTTCTCGTTGCTGTAATGGCTGTTGCTGTAATTGCCATAGTTGCCATAGTTGTTATAGCGACCGTACTTTCCATGTTTGCCATAATAGCCATACTTGGCATATCTGCCGTATTTGCCATAGCCGTAGTAGTAGCCGTACTTCTTCTTCGAGAGGTCGATGCCGTTAACCACAACGCAGATGTTGGGCAACTTGTTTTCTGCGTGAAGCGTGTTGATGAGTTCGAAATTCTCTTTCGGTGTGTAGTCGGCGCGACAAACATACACCGTGAGGTTCGAAACCCTACCCACTTGCAACGTATCTGTAACAAGGCCAACTGGTGCGGTGTCGATAATCACGTAGTCGTATGTGCGTTTGAGCAAGTCCATGATGTCGTCTAGCGAAGTTCTTGTAAGCAACTCGGCAGGGTTTGGCGGTATCGGACCGGCCATCAGCAATTCCAAGTTGTCGTTGACACCTGATGGCAATGTTTGCGCTTGTATGTCGGCAGCGGTTACAACGGTCTTTGTTAGCAAATTGGTGATGCCATGTCGGTGGTCGTCAATCTCGAACAACTCGGCCAATCGCGGCTTACGGATGTCAAGACCAACCAGGATAACCTTCTTGCCAAGTAGTGCGAACGACACGGCGAGGTTTGCGGCGATGAATGTTTTGCCTTCGCCCGATATGCTAGATGTGAACGAAATGACCTTTTCGTTTTCTTTAAGCATGAATTGCACGTTGGTACGCATCGAACGGAATATTTCTTCCATCTGGTTGTTCTGGTTCTCGTGAACAACGATGTCGGCTTTTGTCTTAGCTGTTTCGCTAGCCACGGCCACGTCTGCGATGATGGGAAGGCGCGTGAGACGTGCCACATCGTCGTGTCCTTCAATCTTATACCTAAAGAAACTGAGAAGGAAAAATACCACACTTGGAATGGCCAGGCCAGCAGCAAGTGCGCCCGCATAGATGGTTGATGACCTCGGAGCCACCTTGCCGACAACGGTGGGGTCGTCAATTAGCTTTCCCTTGTCGGCAGTTGCGGCAAGAGAGATGGAGTTTTCTTCACGTTTTTGCAGCAGCATGAGGTACAGTCCTGCTTTCACCTCAAGCTGTCGGCCAATTTGTTTCATGGTTTTCTCCTGCTCGGGTGTTTGTTGTATCATGCTGTTGTATTTGCCATACTGAGATGCCACAGCATTTCTTTGGATGTCCATGCTGCGCTTGGCTTGCGCCATTGCTCGGCGAATACTGCTCGAGAGGTCGTCTAGTTGCGATGTTAGGGGGGTAACAGTGGGGCTGTTTTCCGATGCACTTCTAAGCAGCCTGTTTCGTTCGAGTACTATTTCGTTGTACTTGTTGATAAGCGAAACGGCCGATTGGTCGCTGATGCCGATGTTGGCAGGCAGCGTCTCGTATTTATTGGAAGGCTGGTTCATGTAGTCGTTGATGCTGTTGAGCAACGCAATCTGTGTGTTAGCCTCGGCAAGTTTCTGGTCGTATTGGTCGCTGTTAGACAAGGCTTGGTTTGCGCTCATCTGCAGTTCCACCATCTTGTTTGCTTTCTTGTAGCTTTCCAATTGGCTTTCGGTACTTCCAAGCTCGGTGTTAATCTTCTCCAATCGCCCGTTAATGAACTCTTCGGTTCTCACGGCCACTTCGTTCTTGTCTTCGTTCGCTTGCCTATTATAGCAAATAGCAAGTTGTTTAAGGTAGTCGATGGCGCGTTCTGGACTTTGGTCGTTGATGGTAAGCACAGCGATAGAGGTGCTTTTCGACGACTGGGCAATGCTTAGGCCCGCAGCATAACCAATGGCCACGGCCTTAGGAGGGCTAATGCGCACCAGCACCTTCTCGCCATCTTTCATGGGAGTGGTGGAGTTGGGTATGAAGGTGAGGATGCCCGCTTGCGTTCCAATGGCGGCAGGTAGAGCCGTAAAGCTCTTGTCGATGGCGTAGGCCTTTCCTGGTGCATCGGGATTGGTGGAGTAATAGGTACCCTCGACATGGTATTTCTTTCCCTCACGCGTGATGGTTAGGGAGATTGGGTGGGTCAATATGTCGAGGTGTATGGGGTCGATGTCTACTGATATAGGTTGTGTTTTGTACATCAACCTGTTGGTTACTTTGCCCGCACTCATATAAGTGGTATATAGTTTCAGGTCTTTAACCGCCTGGATGGCAATGGAACTCGACTTGAGAATTTCCATTTCGTTGTCGATACCAGTAGAGTTCGACACAATGCCGAGGTTCGTCGTGTATTGCAAACTGTTTCGCCCCCTGCTGTTATTCTCTTCCTTAATGAGCAGTTTTGCGTATGTCTGATAAATGGGAATGGTGTATCGCAGATAGATGCTGGCCAGTCCCAGGCAGATAATTAATGACAATACAAACCATTTCCAGTTCAGGATGAGGGTCATGTAAACGGTTTGGAAATTGAATAGCGATTTGCCCGCTGGGGCTTGTTCGTTATCCAAGGTGTTGTTTTTTATATTCTCTTCCATACAATCTGTTGTTTCTTTTCTCTATCTCTCTTCACTTATGATGTTTCACTGTTGTTTGAGAAGTTTCAACGCTTTAGCTTTATTTCGCCATTTGGGCAATGCGCATGAGATATTGGCCGTACTCGTTTTTAATCATGGGTTGGGCCAAAGCCTTCACTTGTTCCTTGTCAATCCACTTGTTGTCCATCGCAATTTCTTCGAGGCAAGCCACCTTTTGGCCTTGTCTTTTCTCAATTACTTCGATGAACGTACTTGCTTCGCTAAGGCTGTCGTGTGTGCCCGTGTCTAGCCATGCAAAACCCCTTTGCAGCGTTTGCACTTTTAGGGCTCCTCTTGAAAGGAACTCTTGGTTAACGGTTGTTATCTCCAATTCTCCCCTTGCGCTGGGCTTGATGTTCTTGGCTACTTCAACCACGGCGTTGGGATAAAAGTATAAGCCCACCACGGCATAGTTGCTCTTTGGGTGTTTGGGCTTTTCTTCTATGCTGAGGCAGTTGCCCTTGTCGTCGAATTCTGCCACCCCATAGCGTTCTGGGTCGTTAACGTAATAGCCGAAAACCGTTGCCTTACCATTGTTCGCAGCCTCTACACTCTGCCTAAGCATACCCGTAAATCCAGCTCCATAGAAGATGTTGTCGCCAAGTACGAGGCAAACCGTGTCGTTACCAATGAACTTCTCGCCGATGATGAACGCTTGCGCCAGACCATCAGGGCTGGGTTGCTCGGCGTATTCAAACTTTACGCCCAAGTCTTTCCCGTCGCCCAATAGGCGTTCGAAACCTGGAAGGTCGTGTGGAGTGGATATAATCAATATCTCTCTGATGCCTGCTAGCATCAAAGCCGATATGGGATAGTAAATCATGGGCTTGTCAAAAATGGGTATCAACTGCTTACTAACACCTTTTGTAATGGGGTAGAGCCTTGTACCTGAACCTCCGGCAAGTACGATTCCTTTCATACGCTTTTGTTTTAACGATTTATGGGACAATAATTTATTAGCTATGCCTTGTTTGTGAACAATGCAAACACAATGGCAGGGCGTTTAGCTCACCATCCGCAAGTCAAAATGAGAAAGACAGTCTGGGCGCATCCCAAAACGTTCACCTCTGTTTGCATCTATGATGGTGCAGTTCCTTCCCACTTGCATCGTGTCACCTTATTATATGTTGCAAAGATAATAATAAAAACTGAAATTTATATTTTTCGGCTAGTTTTTGTTTGCTTTATTGTACTTTCTCCGGATTTACTTTGTCCTTTTCGGCTTTGCATTACCGTTTTTGTTCTCCATTTCTGCGTTGTTTATGTATTTTTACTCTTAATTTTTACTAAACCATTTTGCGGTTCGGATTAAAATACTTAATTTTGAAATTCGAACAATCAATAAAACTTGAAAAGTGAAAAATATCATACTAACGCTGTTAATATTTCTCTTACCGCTAGGCACTTCTGCACAAAAGATAACCATAGGCTCGTGTAATACGATGGACGGAGGCCTTTATAAGGGCGAAATGGCTGGCGGAAAGCCTCATGGTAAGGGCAATACGCTGTATAGCAATGGTGAAACCTACGAGGGCGAATACTTTAAAGGGCGTCGCCAGGGCTATGGCGTTCGAACCTTTGCTGATGGAAAACGTTACGAAGGGCAATGGTTCCAGGATCAACAACACGGCAACGGCACTTGTTATTTCGCCAACAACAATAAATATGTGGGTCTTTGGTTTCGTGGGCATCAACAAGGTCATGGCGTGATGTATTATTATAATGGTGATAAGTACGAAGGCAATTGGGCTCACGACAAGCGCCAAGGCAAAGGCAGATACACCTTCTCTACGGGTGCATTTTACGATGGGAACTGGAACGACGACAAAAAATCGGGCCTGGGTTTCTTCGATTGGGGCGACGGGTCCAACTATAACGGCATGTGGGTAGACAACCAACGCTCTGGAAAAGGCACTAACCGTTATGCCGATGGCGACGTGTATGTAGGGAATTGGACCAATGACATTCAGAACGGAAAAGGTATTTACAAGTTCCAAAACGGAGATGTCTACGAAGGCGACTACGTTCAGGGCGACCGTACAGGCCAGGGTATCTTTAAATATGCCAACGGCGACCGCTACACGGGACGTTTCCTCGAAGGAGATAAGGACGGTAAGGGAACCTTCGTATGGGCAAATGGAGACTCGTATGTTGGCGACTGGAAGAAAGACCGACAGAACGGGCACGGAAAGTTGACGAAGAAGAACGGCGATGTGTTTGAAGGCAACTTCATAAACGGCCGCGTTGAAGGCGAGGTGATAATACACTATGCCGACGGGTCTCGTTTCAAAGGCACTTATAAAGATGGTAAACGGAACGGAAAAGCAATAGAGGAAGATAAGAGCGGAAACAGGTTTGAGGGAACATACGTCAGAGGTGTTCGCGACGGCCGATTTGTTGAGAAAGACAGAAACGGGCAGATTAAAGCCAAAGGCCATTACGAAAACGGAAAACGTTTCAACGACTGATTACCCCAAACGCGCTCCTCATCGCTTGGCATTAAGAACTAGAAACAGAGAACGATGGTATTAGACGTGTTAGACAATTTTGGAAAATACGCGGCATTGAACCCGTATTTCTCTTTGGTGGACGCCTTTATGCGTACCCACCAGCTTGAAGAACTTGCGCTCGGCACATATAATATAAAAGGTGAAGACGTGGTGTTGAAAATAGAACAGGCCATGGGAAAAAGTCGAAACGAGGCCGTTTTGGAGAGCCATCGCCAAATGATAGACATCCAAATTCCACTTCAACAAGAAGAAACATTCGGCTTGGCAGCCACTGTTTCATTGCCCCCAGCTGACTATTCTGCCGAAAAAGACATCTCGTTCTACCCCAACTCACCCGCGCAGAACTACGTAACATGTCCTCGTGGAGGATTTGTGATATTCTTCCCACAAGACGCACACGCACCTTGTATCTCCGAAGATGCAAACTTTACAAAGGCTATTTTCAAAGTGCGATGTGTGTAACGGCGGTCAAAACAGCCTGTTTTTCCGATGGCTCCAACATTAATTGTACCAGTTTTGCTTGCTCCTGAGCTAAGCAAAGTGGGCAAGACATTTCTAAGGACTAGCCAAACCTGTTTTCTCATACCACAAGGACCAAGAGTTGAACCAACATCATAAGGCCGTGACGTCAACAACACATTGCGCAAACATGCACAAACAAGAACATGTTGACCTCTCGGCACTCGTACATATAAATTGAAATAACTATGTCAGCAAAAGACGCTAACCCCACAAAGAAAGTGAAAAAGCCTTCGAAGACGACAACAGCGCCCACCCCAAACGCCTCACGCATGGGCCTAGTTAAGAACGATGCCTACCTCGAACCCTACGAGGATGCGATACGCGGCAGGCACGAACATTACCTGTGGAAAATGAACCAGTTGACAGGCAATGGGCGGAAAACGCTAAACGACTTTGCCAATGGACACCAATATTACGGCCTACACAAGCTGTCGAAAGGGTGGGTGTTCAGAGAATGGGCACCAAATGCCACCGAGATATATCTCGTGGGCGATTTCAACGATTGGAAAGAGACAGAACGTTACCGTGCCAAGCGCATCGAAGGAACAGGCAACTGGGAGTTGCGCCTATCCGAAAAGGCCGTTTCTCATGGTGACCTCTACAAGATGCACGTGTATTGGGACGGCGGAAACGGAGAACGTATTCCTGCTTGGGCGCGCCGCGTGGTTCAAGACGAACAAACGCACATCTTCTCGGCCCAAGTTTGGCAACCCGAACATGCTTACGAGTGGTCGAAGAAGAAGTTCAAACCCACCACTTCGCCCTTGCTCATCTACGAGTGCCATATTGGTATGGGGCAAGATGCCGAAAAGGTTGGGTCGTACACCGAATTTAAAGAACTTGTTTTGCCGCGCATTATCGAAGACGGGTACAACTGCATACAGATAATGGCCATACAAGAACATCCCTATTATGGCAGTTTCGGCTATCATGTCAGCTCGTTCTTTGCGGCCTCTTCGCGTTTTGGTACGCCCGAAGAGCTGAAATCGCTCATCGACGAGGCACATAAGCATGGCGTGGCCGTTATTATGGACATCGTACACTCGCATGCAGTGAAGAACGAAGTGGAGGGATTGGGCAACCTTGCAGGCGACCCCAACCAATTCTTTTACCCAGGCGAGCGACACGAACACCCGGCTTGGGATTCGCTTTGTTTCGATTACGGTAAAGACGAAGTGATACACTTCCTACTTTCCAATTGTAAATATTGGCTCGAAGAGTTTCATTTTGATGGTTTCCGTTTCGATGGCGTAACCTCAATGCTCTATTACAGCCACGGATTGGGCGAAGCCTTCTGCAACTATGGCGACTATTTTAATGGCCATCAAGACGACAACGCCATTTGCTATCTCACGTTGGCCAACAAGCTTATACACGAAGTCAACCCCAAAGCCATTACCATTGCCGAAGAAGTTAGTGGCATGCCTGGTCTTGCGGCACGCATTGACGACGGCGGATATGGGTTTGATTATCGTATGGCGATGAACATTCCCGACTTCTGGATAAAGACCATTAAGGAGCTTTCAGACGAGAATTGGAAACCCAGTTCCATCTTCTGGGAAGTGAAGAACCGCCGCTCGGACGAACTGACCATCTCGTATTGCGAAAGTCACGACCAAGCTTTGGTAGGCGATAAAACCATCATTTTCCGCCTTATTGATGCCGACATGTATTGGCATTTCAAGAAAGGAGACGAGAACGACGTTGCCCACCGTGGCATTGCCCTGCATAAGATGATAAGGCTTGTTACTGCTGCTGCTATTAATGGGGGCTATCTCAACTTCATGGGCAACGAGTTTGGGCATCCCGAATGGATTGACTTCCCACGCGAAGGCAACGGATGGAGTTACAAATACGCACGCCGGCAGTGGAATTTGGTGGACAACAAGGAACTAGACTACCATTATTTAGGCGACTTCGACAGAGAAATGCTGAAAGTCATCAAGAGCGAAAAAGACTTTATCAAAACGCCCGTGCAAGAGATTTGGCATAACGATGGCGACCAAATCCTCGCTTTCATGCGTGGCGACTTGATATTCGTCTTTAACTTCAACCCAACCACTTCGTTCACCGATTACGGTTTCCTTGTTCCCACGGGGGCATATAATGTGGTTTTGAATACTGATGCCAGCGCGTTTGGCGGTAACAACCTGGCCGACGACTCTGTTACGCACATCACCAACTACGACCCTCTGTATGTTGCCGAGCGTAAGGAGTGGCTAAAACTGTACATACCTGCTCGTTCGGCGGTTGTTTTAAGAAAAAATTAGATGAACATTTCATTTCAAAAGAATGGAGCTGTGCTGTCGCAGGCACTGTGCTCCATTCTCTTTTGTCTTTATAGCTTTGTTTTCACTTGTTTCTATCAAGCGAACGAATTGGCTTTGATGATACGCCGCCTTACTGATGGCATACAGCTCTACCTTAACCGTTGGGTTGTAGGCTTGTTGCTCACGGGGTTATTGTTGTTGTTGCAACGGGGCTTGTTACGCCTTATGGGTGGTAGTGGGCACAGGTTGTATGTTCTGTCTTTTGTACCTTCTTTTTTGGTACTCATGTTCCTCTCTTCCTTTACAGGCATTGCACCTTTCGCTGCATTCTTGTCAAAACTAGGCACATCGTTGGTGCTTGTAGTGTTGGCGGTTGGCTTGTTTGTTTGGCGCCAAAGGCGAAATGTAGACACGGAAACAGAATACAATCCGATGTTTTTCCTTCCCCAGTCGGTATGGTTTATGGCCTTACTGATGTTTGCCGCTGCATACGGCGGTGCTGTTCCTGCTAAGCTGCATCAACAGCTTGTAATGGAAATGCTGATTAAAAGTGGAAATAGCGAAAAGGCTTTGGAAGTAGGTAAGCGTGATACGGATGCCGATTCGGCACTAACTTCGTTGCGTGTACTGGCCTTGGCCAACGAAGGACTTCTTGGTGAGCAACTCTTTGATTTCCCCTTACGGGGCAAATCGGCGGCGATGATGCCAAACGGAAAGTCGGTAAGGTGGTTTACACTAAATGCGAAAACCCTCGACACACTCTTCGTCATGCCCACTCCACACGATGAATACATCACCCTAAACGGACTTGAAAAGTGGGCGGAAGAGCACAAGCTTACCAAGCCGGCTTACGATTATCTGCTCTGTGGCTATCTTTTAGACCGCCGCATTGATCTCTTTGCCATCAATGTGTTTCGCTATTACCCCAACAACAACGAATTGCCCAAGCATTATCGCGAGGCACTTACCTTGTATATGCACCAGCGTACCAACCCTGTTGTTGTTTACAGCAACAACTTGATGGAAACCGATTATCAGGATTTTCAGGATTTGGAGAACAAATATAAAAACCGTGCCGAACGCATTAACGCCCTTCGCAGTGTTTACGGCAACACCTATTGGTTCTATTACAATTATGGCGAGTAATAGGGTAGGTTAGCAAGGACGGGGTTACTAGTAGACAAGTGAACGAGTAGAAAAGTGAACGTGTTGGTAAGGTTCAAGTCCACACAAGCCCCAAACTAAAAAACTCATAAGCTCAACAATTCATGAATTTACAAGTCCACCAACACACCAACCAACTCACCAACCAACTCACCAACTTGCCAATTCACCAACTTGCAAACTCATCAACTCACAATCTCCCCAACTCATAACCTTACCAACTCACAGTCTTAAATTGTTATCTTTATTTTTACAATACAGTTCTAATTTTCACTCCGTTCTAGCGAAAATATAGGTTAAAAAGTAGGTAAACTACTACTATTTCTTGCTTTTCACGTCTTCTAACGTGTCCGTTTTTGAGAACATAACCAGCATTTTGCACCATTTTGCCTTTCTAGTTTGGTC
>NZ_KV815021.1:0-525 GCF_001814145.1 Prevotella sp. HMSC073D09
TTACAACGTCTTCTCGTGTTAAGAAACGATAGTCAAGCGCAGTCTTGTTGTTGAACGTATTCATCAGTATGCCAGTCATTTATACAATACAAAGATACGAAAAATATCTGACATGAGCAAGAAAACATCAAGGTTTGTTGTAACGTTTTCTCCGATAGCAACGGGGATTTATGCCTTCCATGTAAAGGACCAATTCGTCCCACCGGAGTTCATAAAACCCTGTGGCCTGCTGCATAATCTTACCACTTAAACAGCCCTGCGCCATCTGCTTGTGATACACAACAAAGCCACAACGTTCCCAATGGAGCAATTTGATGCGGTTGCGAGGGCGATTATAAAATACATAGACACAACCGTCAGAAGGGTTGAAGTCATTACCACGTACGAATTGACATAAGCGGAGGATTCCCTGACGCATATCAACAGGAGTACAGCAAACACGGTAAACATTTGTTTCGTTGAGTGCAAACATATTTTTTTGCACAAAGGTAGGAAACAAAACATATCGGAAAAAGACGGCGAATA
>NZ_KV815022.1:0-302 GCF_001814145.1 Prevotella sp. HMSC073D09
TCCACAGCACTCCCCACCGCGAAGCGTGGTGGTGTGGCTGCCGTCCAAATCCACACTGGACATGTCCAAGAAAGACCTGTGACGGCTCAATATCATGCCCCAAACCTTTTTCCATTCGCCGTTCCTCGACCACTTGCGGAAATGGGCATACACGCTCTTGTAGCTCAAAACCCTCCCCGTGAAGATGGCTGAAACGGGAAGCATGTGCCACTGACAGCCCGTTTTCAACTTGTAGAGAATGCACTGAATGACCTCCACCAGGTCACTTTTTGTCACATAACCGCGTTTTGCCACCGACAAAT
>NZ_KV815023.1:0-9522 GCF_001814145.1 Prevotella sp. HMSC073D09
ATTAGTTAGATATTTACTGAATATCCCTAATTATGATGAGCATAAGAAGAAAAGGGCAAATGGTAATAATTATAAATCAATATTGTCGTCTAAAATTCTTATGATTAAGGAGTTTCCGCAAACCTTTGCGAACTTTGATATTCAACATGATGATTTAGATCCTCTATATAATGCTCAAATTGCAGACATTTGTTATCGGAAAGCTAAATTTTATATCGAAACTCATAAAGGTTCTGATAATGTAGAAGAAAAGCAAAAGATTGCAGTTCTTGAGTATTTGTTGTTCCGTTTTATGAACAGGTCTCCACGCAAGTATATTCCAACAAAGGAGTTAATAAACCAACTCTGCTATTTAGGGTTTGACAAGATGACTATTCATGTATTTCGGGCAAAAATCATAGCAAAACTTAGAGATAGCGGAGTGATTATTTCTAGTAGTCCTGATGGCTATAAAATACCTTCTTCGGAAAAAGAGTTAAATGATTTTATTAATCGTGGTATAACTATTATTCTTCCAATGCTTTCGCGCTTAAAGAAGTGCAACGACATTATCAAGTTGGGAACGTCTGGAAACGTTGATCTGTTCCAAAAAACTGAATACCAAATTTTAGCAAACATGTTTCAAGATAATAATAAATAGATGGACAAGTTATACATAATGACAAGAATAATTGATCTGAGATCTGCGTGGCCTCATGAGGCAAATGATTTCACGAAATCTACACAAATGAGCATCTTGGTCCAAAGCTTATAGTTGGTTTTTAGAAAAAGCAATTGGGTTTAAAGTGATTGCTTAAAAAAAATGATTAATAGATAATACTTATGTCACACTTCAACGAACACGCATTAGAAATGGCCATCATGGAACTGCTGGAGCAGCAGGGATATGTGTATAAGAATGGTGAGACAATTCATAAAGAGTTGTCTGAGGTTCTGCTGTTGGACGACCTACGACTATTTTTGATGGAACGTTATGCCGAAGAAGGCATAACTGCATTAGAGGCGGAACGTATAATAGCTAGACTGAAAGCAGACAATGGGGATTCGCTTTATGCGCAGAATGCACAAATATATAGACTGATGACGGAAGGCTTTGCCATTAAACGTGAGGATGCATCAAAGCCAGACTTGTTTGTTGAAGTGATTGACTTTGAACATACCGACCGCAACATCTTCAAAATTGTAAATCAACTGGAGATAGTGGGTCAGGAGAAACGCATTCCTGATGGAATAGTCTATGTAAATGGTTTGCCCGTGGTGGCGATGGAATTTAAGAGTGCGGTGAAGGAGGACACAACCATTATGAATGCCTTTACGCAACTGACGGTACGTTATCGCAGAGACATCCCCAACTTATTCCGCTATAACGCTTTCGTGGTTATTAGCGATGGCGTTAACAATAAGTATGGCACGCTGTTTACGCCTTACGATTTTTTCTATGCTTGGCGCAAGGTGGAGAGTACGGACAAATCGGATGACGGCATTGGCTCGCTGCACACGATGGTGGAAGGATTGTTTAGACGGGAGCGTCTGTTGAGCGTAATGAAAGACTTTGTGTTCTTCCCCGACAATTCAAAAGGAGAACAAAAGATTGTTTGCCGTTATCCGCAGTTTTTTGCAACGCATTTGCTTTACGAGAACATTTTAGGACACTCGCACATCAATATCAAGGGCGACGGAAAGGGTGGAACGTACTTTGGGGCTACGGGATGCGGAAAAAGTATGACGATGTTGTTCTTGACGAGAATGTTGATGCGAAGCCGCCACTTGGCCTCGCCCACAATTGTATTGATTACCGACCGCACCGATCTGGACGACCAATTGGCTGCACAGTTTGTAAATGCCAAACTATTTGTTGGTGATGAGACAATTATCAATGTGGAAACACGCAAGGAGCTGGGCGAACTGTTAAGAGGAAGAAAGAGCGGTGGCGTTTTCCTAACCACTATCCATAAATTTTCTGAAGACATCAACTTACTATCTGACCGTGCCAACATCATCTGCATCTCGGATGAGGCACATCGCTCGCAAACAAATATCTCTCAAAACATTTCGATTACAGACAAAGGTGTGAAACGCAGTTATGGTTTTGCAAAGTATCTGCACGACTCGCTACCCAATGCCACGTATGTTGGATTTACAGGAACACCTATCGATGCTACGATAGACGTGTTTGGCAATGTGGTGGATACCTACACAATGACAGAGTCGGTGATTGACGGCATCACTCGCCGCATTGTATACGAGGGCCGTGCTGCCAAGGTGTTTGCCGACCATAACCAATTGCAAGAGATTGAGAACTACTATAAGCAATGTGCTGAGGAAGGTGCCAATGAATATCAGATTGAAGAGAGCAAGAAAGCTGTGGCACAGATGGATAAAATCATTGGCGACTCAAAGCGTTTGGCTGCCGTGGCCAAAGACTTTATCGACCATTATGAGAAACGCATAGAGGAAGGTAGCACCGTATGCGGAAAAGCGATGTTTGTATGCGCTAATCGCCAGATAGCCTACAACCTTTACAAGCATATTGTTTCGCTGCGACCAACGTGGGAGACAGAACGCATCAAGATGGTGATGACCCGTTCGAAAGATGATGAAGAAACGCTTTATAATCTGCTGGGCAGTGATGATGACAGAAAGAAACTAGACCTGGCTTTTAAAGGGTTCTTCCGTTAAATGCGTAGATGAGGAATTTTGTTTTTAGTAAGGATGAATTTTTAATATCATTTCTCGCCATTTCTACTATCCTCATTTTTAGTTAGTTATATTTTCTGTTGTTGCCTTATTAGGTGGCGAATCTGTTTACCCGTAAAAGTTAATTATTGTACAAATCTATCCATTTAACGGAAGAACCTTTTAAAGACCCTGAATCGGAATTTAAGATTGCCATCGTGGTGGACATGTGGATTACTGGCTTTGACGTGCCTTGTCTCGACACAATGTATATCGACAAGCCTTTGCAAAAGCATACACTCATTCAAACCATTTCTCGTGTAAACCGCGTGTATGAAGGCAAGGACAAGGGGTTGGTTGTAGACTATATCGGCATTAAAACCAGTATGAATAATGCTTTGAAACAGTATGCTGGTGGGGGCAACATGGATAGTAATGTGGAAACCATCGAAGAATCGCTAACGATGGTAAAGGACGAACTGGACATTCTGCGCAGAATGTTTGCCGAGTTTGACTATTCAACGTTCACCATAGGCACACCTTTACAACAACTTGATTGCCTAAAGCGCGCCGCAGAGTTTGTACAGCGTACCGAAAAGACACAGACGCTCTTCATGGGACACGTGAGGAAATTGAAATCTGCATTTAATCTCTGTTCAAGCCACGATGAAATTAATCAAGAAGAGCGCGAAGACATTCATTTCTTCACAGGCGTACGCTCGATTGTTTATAAACTAACGAAAGGAGATGCCCCTGATGTAACGCAGATGAACAATAGGGTAAGCCAAATGCTCCGTGAAGCGTTGCAGTCGGAAGGTGTAGAAGAAGTGGCACAGGTAAATGCTGACACTAAAGACCTAGACTTATTGAGTGAGGAATACATGGCGAGGCTTGAAAAACTACAGTTGCCCAATATGAAGGTGAAACTAATGGAGAAGTTGCTACGTACGGTCATTACTGAATTTAAGAAAGTAAACAAGATGAAGGGCGTAGACTTTACAAAGCGGCTGAATGAGCTGGTAAACAGATATAATGACAGAAGTGACAATGCCGTGTTTGCCCAAGAGGTGCTTGACGAGGTGGCTAGTCAAATGGCCGAGCTATTGAAAGAAGTGAACAAGGAAAAGAAGTCGTTTAAAGACTTGGGAATAACATACGAGGAAAAGGCTTTCTACGACATTCTGAAATGTATTGCCCATAAGTTTGGCTTTGAATATCCAGAAGACAAGTTACTTGCGTTGGCTGCTGCCGTGAAAAAGATGGTGGACGACAAATCGAAATATACCGATTGGGCTAATCGTTCGGATATTAAGGCCGAACTGCAAATGGACTTGATTCTCATTCTTGCAGAGCATGGATATCCGCCTGTGCCTCAAGATGAAGTCTTTAAAGAAATCTTTGAGCAGGCCGAGAATTTCAAGAAATATGAGTCGGAAGATAATTCCGTTAACAACTCAAGAGTTAATCAACAAGTTAAAATGTATCCTCATTTCGAAGAGGAAGATGGGTCTATGATGGCGGCAGACCCACTTTGAATGATACAAGGAGAAAGGATTTTAACAGAAGGCCTTTAAGACTTCTTTGGTGACAATAAAACAATTCTTGTGGGATGTATTAAACCCAAATCTGCCATTGTACCGCTTATCAAATATTTTAAGTTGTTTGCGTTGTCTCCTATCCATCTTTCGTTTGCTTGTCGGCACCTTGCTTGGCTTATTCTCTTGACGTAGTCCGCTACGCCTTCAAGAATAAGACAGGCAGAATTGAAAACAACCAAAAGGAGATGCAAAGAGTTGGTTCTCGCACTTTCTCTTTTCTCCAACAAGGTAAAGACAAGGCTGTTGAAACAAGACGAGAAAAGGAACTGCAAAAGTAAACAAAGGAACAAATACCGAATCAGACAACAACAATCTATCGGGAAATCCTGATACGATTATTAATTAACTAACTGACTATGGAGAAATCTAAACCAAATGAGCCTGGCGAATTGAAAGATGCGCGAGGGGCTCTTGATATCGTAATGGACAAGAAGGTAAGGGAATATCATGTTAACATAGAAACAAAATACATCGCTGAAGACAGGCGGCTGATTGAATGCTCGTCGGATATGAACGTTACCATCGACTTTCTGCACATTTCCGAAGGTCGCAACATCATGGATGTGCACATAACCAGGCGAGAAAACAATTATGGTTTGACGGACATGCCGGAGGAATACTTGCAGCTGATGAACCAAGTGAACGACATACAAGCGCACTTGACACTGGCCATAGACCGCTACGGACGCATAAAAAGCGTGCTGAAATATGACGAGTTATACGACAAATGGCAGGACATAAAGAGCCGCATTAACCCAAACTCGAACGGGATGGCGAAGATTATGCACGATGGCGACGAGGTATATGGCATGGGAGCGGCACACTTTGCAAAACAACTGAACAAGGCCACGCTGTATAAGGCCTTGGGGATGGGGCTGTTTTCGTTTGAGAAAGCAACAGGCAATAGAGAATGCTGGGGATGGAGAACAACATCCATCCTGATTCCCACAATGGGTATCGACTTGAATATCATTCGCAATGAGATGGTACACGACCCTTACGCCCCGACGACCTTACAGGTTTTTAAGAACAAAACTGCCGAATCTAATGCCCACAAGATGGAGGCTAAGTTTCTTAGTCTGTTTCCTTTCTTGAAGAAACAAATGGGAAAATATCGGGTGCAGTTCATGTGTACCGTTACTAGAGATGCCTCGCATGGCTGGCCTGTCTCGATAGAGTGGGTCATGTCCGAGTATGTTTCGCCTGTTTCGGCAGACGTGGTTTGTAAGATAGAACTAGTTTAGAAATAATAAAGGCATGGGTACCAGTAGAATTTTATGCGGCTTGCACCAATGGTAGTAGAAAGGAATGAGGTGCAAGAAGAAACAACAAAAAGGCCAGGACGCCCCATCCAGAGAAACCACAAAAACAGACAGGCAAGGTTTATCTATTGTAAATTTAGCGTGCGCAACATAAACGCAACTGATGAAATGGTCTTCAAAATAAATAAGGCAGGCTTATAATCATTAAAGCAGAACCACAAACAAAATGGAAATCTATGAAATTAAAGCATAAATTTAAAGTAGGCTCTTCATTCACGTGTTGCGGCATACCCTTTCGAATTATCGTACTCGTAATGCTTATTCCGAGTATGTTGGCATATTATCATACTGGCTTTACGTCGGTAAACCGAAATCTTCCCACTAAGTCTGGCGTGGTAAATTGGGTACACACCACTAACACAGGGTCTGGTTGGAAAACGACCTTTGTATTGGAGGACGACAGTTTGCACGCTTATTCGCAATACTACGAAACGCTTTCAAGGATTTTTCTTTTGTTTCCACCGACATTTAAGGTAGACAGGCGCCACATTCATTTCGGAGACACCATAACCTTTTATCTTTCTCAAAAGCAAGACCAAGAAGAAGACGAAGACAATGCGTTTAATGACGATAGGATTGTTTACACGGAAGGACTAATTATTAATGGCGAAACAATAGCTAGTCCTGTTGTCGTTTCGTTCACGCGTCCTTGTCTTGATACCTTAGGGGCGGCGGTTGGAATCCTGTTTTACTTAACAATAGCACTGTTTATTGCAGACTATCGCCGGTGGCATCGGCAGAAAAAGAACGGTGCGAAACTAACTGAGTTTTTCTCTAACAGAAACCGTTTCATCCAATAGAATGGAAGGCAACACGCAGACAAGTTGGGCGGTAGGGAGCTATATGGCATTTATACCGATGCAGCCGAAAAGATGAGAAAGAGAAAAGTTAAGATGCCGTCAAGCAAACGAAAGATGAGCAGAAGGCGAAGAAAACGACTTAAAATAGTTGACAAGCTGCGTAACGAACCGACTGGGGTTTAAAGAGCAGTGGCGCATATCAAGATGATGGCGATGTCTAAGGCCAAAAGGAAACCGTAAAGCACTCGGCCAGAAAAAGCCGAACTTTTCTTGTATTGATGATTCAACAACAACCAAGAAAGTGCAAATAAGACGGCACTGACCAGATAATACAATGTGTATTGAATGGCCGTGGGATGATGAAGTTCTGCATCTTCCAGCTCTACATATTTCTCTGCATCGAACCAGGCCCCTTGCATCACACCTAAAAGTGCCAGAATAAGCAGCGGGCTTATTACGGACAACACCTTAAACAGTATCTTTTTCATACGCTCCATTCTCGTTTTTGAACATTCTTTTTCCAACCTACATCTGCGACTTCTGTTACACATAGCGCACCTGCAAATGTACGATTATTTGGCTACAAGACACCGCTTGCGTATGATAAAAGATGTTGGGTGTTGATAAATTCTGTATTCGGGTGCCGTAAAAAACAAGTGGCTCGCAACGCATTGCGCCCATCTATGCGAAGAAGGAGGTATCTTTGAGGGGGTTATGCCTAGGCCGTTGTTGTCACGAATGGGGCGCATCTCCCCCGCAGCCATGTGGGTTAAGCAATAAATAGCCGACCATTTGGCCCGATGAAAAAGTTGCTTAGCTTTGCAAAACCGCAGATTGTTGTCTGACAATGAAATGCAAATATCAGTGACGAAGAAGTTTATCCCGATGTGATAAACCTAAGTTTCGCACCCCAAAATAAATACATGCCGCATTTTTTTTGTACTTTTGCAGTGCCTTAACCCAATGTTACACAAACATGGAGGGAGGAAACGGGCAAGTACACATTATTATATATAGTACAATGGAACAGAAACAATACAAACGAACCACCATCACAGCTGCCTTGCCTTACGCCAACGGCGGCGTGCATATCGGACACTTGGCCGGCGTTTACGTGCCTGCCGACATCTACGCGCGATATATGCGACTGAAAAACGAGGACGTGGTGTTTATCGGAGGTAGCGACGAACACGGCGTGCCCATCACAATCAGGGCAAGAAAAGAGGGCGTTAGTCCGCAAGACGTGGTAGACAGGTTCCACGCCATGATAAAAAAGAGTTTCGAAGACTTCGGCATTTCGTTCGACATCTACAGCAGAACGACCTCGCCCACACACCATCAGTTGGCAAGCGACTTCTTTAAGAAACTATACGAAGACGGCAAACTGCTGGAAAAAGAAACCGAACAGTATTATGACGAGGAGGCGCATCAGTTTCTGGCCGACCGCTATATCATGGGCGAATGCCCCCACTGCCATAACGAGGGGGCGTATGGCGACCAATGCGAGAAGTGCGGGCGCGACCTTTCGCCTACCGAGCTGCTGCACCCACGCTCTACCATCAGCGGTTCGCAACCCGTGTTGAAGAAAACCAAGAACTGGTATCTGCCGCTAGACCAGTACCAAGACTGGCTGAAAGAATGGATTTTGGAAGGGCATAAGGAATGGCGGCCCAATGTGTATGGACAGTGCAAAAGTTGGTTGGACTTAGACTTGCAACCACGAGCCATGACGCGCGACTTGGATTGGGGCATTCCCGTTCCCATCGAAGGAGCAGAGGGCAAAGTGCTCTACGTGTGGTTTGATGCGCCCATCGGTTACATATCGAACACCAAAGAGTTGTTGCCCGACACGTGGGAGAAGTGGTGGAAAGACCCCGAAACACGTTTGGTGCACTTCATCGGCAAAGACAACATCGTGTTCCACTGCATCGTGTTCCCCGTGATGCTTAAAGCGCACGGCGGCTATATCCTGCCCGAAAACGTTCCTGCGAACGAGTTTCTTAATTTGGAAGACGAAAAGATATCCACTTCGAAGAACTGGGCCGTGTGGCTGCACGAGTACTTGGAAGATTTCCCTGGCAAGCAAGACGTGCTGAGATACGTGCTTACGGCCAACGCGCCCGAAACAAAAGACAACAACTTTACGTGGAAAGACTTCCAAGAACGCAACAACAACGAGCTTGTGGCCGTGTATGGCAACTTCGTTAACAGGGCTTTGCAGCTTACAAAGAAGTATTTCGGCGGTCGTGTTCCTGCCTGCGGCGAACTGAACGAGGTGGACAAACAGGCCTTAGACGAGTTTAAAGACGTGAAGGAGAAGGTGGAAGGCTTGCTCGATACGTATAAATTCCGCGATGCACAGAAAGAGGCCATGATGCTGGCACGCATCGGCAACAGGTACATCACCGAGTGCGAGCCGTGGAAGGTGTGGAAGACCGACCCCAAAAGGGTTGAAACCATCCTTTATATCTCGCTGCAATTGGTGGCCAACTTGGCCATCGCCTTCGAACCCTTCTTGCCTTTTAGCAGTGCGAAGTTGCGCAGTATGCTTAATATGGAGGGGGTAGACTGGAATGCACTTGGCAACACTGTGATATTAAAGCCTGGGCATCAGTTGGCCGAACCCGAACTGTTGTTCGAGAAAATAGAGGACGATGCCATCGAGGCTCAACTGAAAAAGCTGGCCGATACCAAAAAGGCTAACGAGGCCGAAACCTATAAGGCCAAGGAGATTAAGCCCACGGTGGACTTCGCCGACTTTGAAAAATTAGACCTCAGAGTGGGCCGCATACTTGCCTGCGAGAAGGTGAAGAAGGCTAACAAGCTGCTTAAATTCACGCTCGACGACGGCAGCGGCACGCCGCGCACCATCGTTAGCGGTATCGCTAAGTTCTACGAACCCGAAGAATTGGTGGGTCGCGATGTGGTGTTCATCGCCAACTTGGCTCCCCGACAACTAATGGGCATCGAAAGTCAAGGCATGATTCTCTCTGCCGAGAACTACGACGGCGGGCTGAGCCTGCTGTCGCTGATGAAAGAAGTGAAGGCAGGAAGTCAAGTGGGATAACCAACCTCACCCCACAGCTGACCAACTACCGGCCTCACCCCCAACCCCTCTCCAAGGGG
>NZ_KV815023.1:9622-13429 GCF_001814145.1 Prevotella sp. HMSC073D09
CCTCACCCCCAACCCCTCTCCAAGGGGAGAGGGGTTGGGGGTGAGGCCAGTTGTTGGGGGCAGTTGTGGGGTAGCTGTCGCTTTGCCTGTGTAGAACATAAACTACTTGTTAATTGAGAATAAATAACCTTTGATTGTTTGGCGGACTTGAAGTTTTTTCATACCTTTCGCCTGCAGAACCAACACATCTGATAGAATGAACACTAACAACAACTATTGCCTGATATTGGCAGGCGGTCGAGGACTTCGCCTGTGGCCTTACAGCCGTTTGTCTTTTCCTAAACAATTCGTCGACTTCTTCGGAGTGGGCAGGAGTCAGCTGCAACAAACCTTCGATAGGTTCGCACAACTGATAGACCCGTCGCACATATTGGTGAGCACAAACGAGACTTACGCAGACATCGTGCGTAATCAGCTGCCCGAACTTCCTCCCGAGAACATTCTTGCAGAACCCATTTACCGAAGTACAGCCCCAAGCGTGGCATGGGCTTCGCACCGCATTCTGCGCCAATGTCCTGAGGCGTGCCTCGTGGTTACGCCCTCCGACCAAGCCATTCAGGGCGAAGAGGCCTTCCAACGCGACATCATTCGCGGGCTAGACTTCGTGTCGAAAAAAGACGGCATGCTTACGTTGGGCGTGAAACCAACGCGTCCCGAACCCGGATACGGCTACATACAAATGGGCAAAGAGGTGGAAAACGATGTGTTCGAAGTGCAGTCGTTCACCGAAAAACCCGACCGCGAGTTTGCTCGCATGTTCATGCAAAGCGGCGAGTTTTATTGGAATACGGGACTTTTCCTACTGAATGTGCAGTTTGCCCGCAACCGTTTCTGCGAGCTGTTGCCCCCTGTTCTTAGGAAATTCGACGCAGACAACCCTAAGTTTAATCCCCACGAAGAGGCGCTTTTCATACGCGAAAACTTCCCACTATACCCCAATCTCTCTATCGAGCACGGCATTTTGGAGTCGTCTAACGATGTGTTTGTGATGCAATGCCACTTTGGATGGGCCGACCTCGGCACGTGGCACGGCATGTACGAGACGATGCAAAAGGGCGAAAACGACAATGTGGTGATTGATAGCGACGTGATTTTGGAGGATAGCAGCAACAATATCATTAAGCTGCCCAAAGGTAAACTGGGCGTAATAAACGGGCTAGAAGGCTTTATCGTGGTGGAGAAAGATAATGTTTTGCTTATCTGTAAGAAGGAGGATTCATCGGCCAAGGTACGCAAATACGTTAACGAAGTGATGCTGAAAAAGGGCGAAGGTTTTGTGTAACGGCATCTTGGGGATGCGCCAACCTCTTTATATCTGGGCTGCCTGCTTTCGCAGCACGTGCGTAAAAGGTTTCTTTGAAACAATGTCTTTTAAGATTCTCTTTGCCCACCATATCTGCGATATAGGCCACAGCCCCACATGTATAAAGGGCATTTGAGATGGGGTTTACCGCACCACATCTGCGCCGCCAGCTATCGCAACACATGCGTAAAGGTTTCCTTGAGACTGCATTTGCTGTAATATATCTGCGCCGCCAGCTGCAACATCACTTGCATATATACCTCTTAGAAACAGTGCCTGCCTCATCATATCCCCGGCAATCACCCTATTCTCTCGCTATCACAAACAAGCAAACAAAAGTAAACGCCGCAAGTTTTTCGCCAATTCCTTTGCTCATTCAAAAAATATACGTACCTTTGCACACGCTAAGCCCAGATGGCGGAATCGGTAGACGCGCTGGTCTCAAACACCAGTGGAGCAATCCATCCCGGTTCGACCCCGGGTCTGGGTACTAAGTAAAAAGCTAAGTAGTTTATTTCTAAACTCTTAGCTTTTTCTTATTTTATAATTGTTCCCAAATTGTTCCCAATCAACATTATGGTTTTTCTACTATTTCGTTCATTTTGTCAAACCAACCTTTAATCTCACCCTCTGTATCTCGTTCCATTAATAATTTGTATGTCATCTTATCAAAAGCTCTTCCAAGCCAAAGCTTAGACTTGTTTGCTCCCATTGGGTTATCCAGATTTTTCTTTTTAGCATAAATTTCACCAAACCTTTCTGGTACCTTGTCCTCATCTGTATCTACATCTACATCATAAGCTGCTTTAATTGCATCACTATGAAGATAATTTTCTATTTCATGTTTTTTTGTGAGGACTCCCCATGAATCGTCATTTTGCGTATTGACTTTATCTATAGTATTTTGATATGCAGCCACATCATTGTCATAGATATGCACACATGGGCAATGCAAATTTTCCAAATAGTGAGCATCTACCCAATATTTAAGAATACTACCGCCAGATGGTATCAGCAATATACGACTATCGGACGATAAATCAATAACTTTAGGATATTTTTCTCGTAAACAACGAGAAAAACATTTTAAAGCTATAACATCCGTAGGACCTTCTACATGAATAACCAATTTTATATTTTGTTCAGGATTAGGAAATATACCTAAGGTCTTAACGACATTGGAGATAACAACTTCCGTTCCCCCTTGAACAACAGAATTATTGTGTTCGTCCTTATTTATAAATCTTATGCTATTAGTTGGTAATTCTTGAGCTAAACCTGGACTATGTGTTGTAAGGATAATCTGACAATGGGGAGTATCTGATAATTCTAAGAAGGAGTTGATTAAAATCTTTTGGTTATTAGGGTGTTGAGCAGTTTCAGGCTCCTCTATCGCATAGATAATATCCTTTTTATTGCTTTTCTTTGCTTTCCGTTCTGCCTCTGCCTTAAAAAAACCTACCAAAATCATTCGTCTTACACCACTACCGCGCTTATTAAGTGATATTCCTGCATCTGTATCCATCGCTATTGAAAATAGGCTGTTCCACTTAGATACAGAAGGTGTTGCAAATGTAGGTGTTAACTCATTTGCCAATGATGGGTCAATAGATTGTAAAGCTTCATGGGTTTGATTTGCAATTGCTGTTGCCTTTTCACGCACCTTTTCTTGAATTTCTTGTATCTCCTTTTGAACTTCACCAATAGCCTCCTGTATAGCTACTTTCATTGGATTTTGAACCTCTCCGTCAGAATCACTACTGGAACGGTCACTTTGGAAAAGTGCATAAGTTGGCAAATGTGATTCTATCTTAGACCAAATATCCTTTACATCTTCTTTAGATTTTGTCAAAGAGATTTCAACCTCAGATATATTAAGATCATCAGCAGATTCCCATAAAGCTTTACGCATTATAGGATTACCTTTTCTAGAACAATCTAATTGGCGCTCTTTAACCATCTTCTGCAGCTCCCTTTCTTTCAAAGAAAGAAGATTCTCAAATCCGTCTGCTGTTGGATGATTAGCTACAATGCATATATCTTCAGAAGGTTTGGATTTACTACAATCATAAGTCTTTTTAATACGCATCGTATCCTCATCTATTAGCAGGTATTCCTCTTTCAATGACGTGTTCTCACCAGAATCTAAAACCAGCTCATTTGGTAATTCCGTAAAATCGCATGCTATTGTAACTATTTTAGAATCCGAAAACACATTGGCATCGGAGCTATCAATTTTAACTATATCACTGTTGAAAAAAATCTCTAATGCCTCTAATATCGTTGATTTCCCCACATCATTTTTACCGATAAAAGTAGTTATGTTATCAAAGTCTATACTAATCAAGTCCTTATAACTCCGAAAATTCTCAAGATATAATCTTTTTAATTTCATATTTATTTATTTTAATGTTATTCTATCTGTTACTGCACTTGTCAATAATGCATGTACGTTTTGTAGCATACATTAAAGTCATCTAGACTTTTAAAATCTCTACAAATTG
>NZ_KV815024.1:0-13515 GCF_001814145.1 Prevotella sp. HMSC073D09
CACTGTATATATCGGGTATCGCTGAATAGTTACGATTGCCAATGTTGGCAATATGATACCATTTGTATTTTTTATTGTTTCACACACGGATAGACCGTCAGTGCACGGTGCAAGTCCCTTTTATATATAAGGGCTTGCACCGTGCACTGAAATTGTAGCCGGAATCTTTCTAAAAGATTTTCAATCAAATATTTGGCGGCAGTTCATATTTTTTGTACCTTTGAACGCGATAAATACAAGTGTGTATTTCTCATAACAGTATCTATGGGTACTCTCAAAATACTCTCTTGTGGCTACAATTTGGTTACAGAGAGAAAACTGGAAAGTATAAATTGCTATGATACAAGGAGTTGAGAAAAAGGTTCATTTTCCTCTCTCTCCGCAAACAAGGGCGTAAATCAACGAGTTACGTGATTTACACCCTTTATTGCACCCAAAATTTTTGATACTATGAATATCAACCTCATAACTTATCGGGGTATGACGTACAAATAAATATTAATGCTTAGTGTTTGGAATATTTTGTATGATTAGCTCGCTCTTGCCAAACGGATAAGCTTTTCTTATAGTTACCCTTCACTTAGTGTACAATATTTCTTGTGAACTCTTTAGTAAGAATGGCATACTCTTTCCTATATCTTTCAAATCGCTCAATATCTTTGGGTGAAATATGTGGTAAACGCCGAACATCCATGTTGTGAGTTAAATCGTTTATTTTAACGGCTTTTGCTAACGGATCTCTACTTATGCACTTGATATATTCTTCTCTGCTTTTGGTTGTATGGTGATTGAGTAGAAGTAATGCTTTAGAAATTTTATCTCTTTCTGGAGCAAGCAAGGTGTCTTTTGATTCTTCTTCAAGCATCATTAGAATGGAGTCAATACTATTAGGTGTATCTTCATTTGCATCATGAAGATATCCAACAACCTTTTCCTGCCATGTTTTTCCCAAGGAGGCAACGTAAGACAAGTGTCCACTAAAGTAGTTTACACCAGCCTTATCTTTTTGATCCTTATGTAGTCGCTGTGCTACTTTGGCTGCTGCAACGACCCACTTGTTATTTTCTTCCATCTTCGTCTATTTAATAACTCTTAATCAGCGACAATGCCATATTAACTCTATCCTTAGCGTCTACTCCATCAGTTTGAGGTATCTTTTCTTCATACAAAGTTTCTCCTTCTTTATTTAGTACTATAAAATACCCTTGCTTATTAACAAGTTTGTTTCCTGATGGTAACATTAGAGGATTTCCCCAATTATCCAAAAATAAATTCTCTATTTCTCCATATTTATTGTATATTGCAAGGGAAATTGCATCCCAATAACGCCCACGATAGGTATTGGCACTCATTATATTTAACTCATAGCTGTTTTTCCAGTCGTACTTTCCGTTGGTTGGTTTTGACAGTATGCAAGGATACTTTACGAAATAATATCTCCAATCTTTAGGAGTTTCTGTTGCTTTTAGATAAGTGTCTATTCTTTCATTCAGCTCTTCTTCCGTGACTGCAGGGCTATTGTCTAACATTTCCGCAAGCACACGCCGTGTATTTTCGAATCCGCCTCTCTGGTTAGAAGGATGTAGCAGCTGTTTCCAAACGTCTTCTGCCCCATTGCCTATCTGCTTGTAATTGTTAATGGTTTGACCATAATCTCCATAAGTAAGCAATGCCCTACTGATGGTTTGTAATTCGATATTAAGAAAAGTACGAAGTTTTTCTATCATGTCTGGCTTTCCCAAATCTGCTATAGCAGTACATCCGTAAAGAAGATGATGGTCTTCTAAATGGAACAGACTATCAACATACGCAGAATGGGTTTCACACCAAATTAGCTTATTGAGTTCCTCTTCCTTCTGCTGTCGATTGAATCCTCTGTCTTCCTTGCTGACTGAAATTTGTCCCTCTAGGATAATCTGTTCGGTTTCTTCCAAGAGTTTTTGTATACGATCTGTTCTCAATTCGTAAATTGAGTTCCACACAAGGTTGCGTAGAATCCGAAGCCTGCGACGAAATATCTTATCATCAATATGTTTACCTTCAGTGTTCCTGATAATAAAAGCATATAGCATTATTATTTTATTTATAGTAAAAGAGCTTCTTCTTCGTCCTATTCCCCGATAATTTTCACAACAGTCCTTAAACAAGTTGGTATTCCAATCGTAAACTTTTACTTTAGACTCTTCATATTTGGAATTTGCAAGGTAACTGCTGAAATACTTATCAATATCCCCAATCTCACACCAACAATCAAAGTATCTTTCCAATAAATTGATATTCTGGTTATCTTCATCTTTGTAAACCGATATCATTTCAAAATAACTATTACCAGTATCAAAATCTTGATCTGCCCCAATAATATCGGTACCCTTCTTGATACATATAATGTCTGTAACAAAATGGAAATAAGCAAGAAACTCTTCGTCAATAATATTGTTATCTCCTCGGTAAGGCCATAGCATATTAGTCCAGTCTTTGTCTATTTTCAGGCTGAAATCTTCCCGTTTTATCAAATTTGTCAGCTCTGCCTTGAAATGTTCAAAATCTGTAAGAGGCTTCCCGCGTGAATTCATCTTGATATAAATATCATCAGTAACCCCCATATCCTCAAGGGTTCTAAAACAGAAAGTAATCTTCTTATTCTTGCATATTTCCTCCCATAGGTCATCTATATCATGGAAAGTAAGCGCAATATCATCCAACATTTGAAGCATAGATATCACAGTAGAATCGTTATCCCAAGATAGCGAGTACCACGCCTCGTTATGTATCTGTGCTGAAATAGGGTCTTTACTTTCAGAGACAGGAGTAAACTCTTGCAAATGTTCGCAAAAGCGCCGTGCGCTGATACGAGTTGAATATGTAAACTTACCCAAACACTCCCATTCCTCTTTTGCTATGCCATCGCGCTTGGCTGCATACCAATGTAATAGAAACAGAGTGGTAAGCCGTTGCTGACCATCCAAAGGAATAAGCTTCTTATCCTTTGTAAGACTTCCATAAATGAAATCTAGACTTATCCCTTTTCCTTTTACAGCCTCATGCAAAGCTTGCAGGAATCTACCACGCTTTTTTGCTTCTTGTTTGCGTCCTTGGGCATAATCTCGCTGGATAAGAGGTATTTCTATGCCATTTAACTCTTGTTGGCACACATCTATAAAGCTATATTGTTTCATTTATTCTCCAGTTATTGAGGTTAGATATGGGGACAGGGCTTCGCTTATTGCAGACATATAGGCTTTGCGGTCGTTTTCGTCCCATGAATGTAATTGCGAGTTTATTTCACTATTATAGTATTTGAGGAATACCATGCGTGTGCAGTATGGAATGAAGTGTCCCTTTTTATCCATTTGGATGATTTGCTGCCGTTTTACTTCAAACACAGAATTGTTCAAAGCTGCATTATCAGCACAGTTGAGTAGAGCCATATTAGATAGATTATCTATATATTCACCATTTTCCTCTTCTGAAAAGAAGCTAAACACATCTCGCTGGAGAGTGGTAAACAATTCTCTGCTCACTACTTCTAATTTAAGAGCTTCTGTTATTCTTGATTCTAACTCTTTAATATCTTCGCTATTTCCTTTTGGCAAAACTTCGTAATGAAGCCTTAACCATTCTTTTCGCTTCTCGCTTGTGTTCAAGGTTTCAGCATTCTGAGCATGTATATGTTCCATACTCCATTTTACACCATTTGCCTTATATTTATCAAAGGGGAAGCGCAGACTATCATCATCGTTTTTCATTATTGAGATAATGTTGAAAAGGAGCAATACATTATGAATGTCTTGGTAATTATCGTGATAATTTAAGTTCTCCAGCGATTCTATATCTTTAAGACTTTCTTTTATCTTGCAGTCAATATAGCTACTTACCTCCGACTTCTTCATCTCTTTTGTTTCATTAAGTAAACGGCGAAGGTTTTCTTGGTTCAATGCAACAAGATATCCAACCTTATGGAATAATTCTCTGCTCTCATACCATTCTTTTAGTTGCTCATAAAAGGCTATAATGCTATTCCATACATCTATCTTATTCCCTTGTTCATTAATGCGCTGATTGAAGAAAAAGAAGGTTGCATACTTATCTTTCGTTTTTCGTCCACCAGCCATCATGTCAAATAGCAATTCTATTCGGTTTGGGTATTCTTTTGGATTATAATTGGTAAGAAATGCCCAGAAAGCCGGAGAGTGCAATTCTTTTTCGATATTATCCCACTCTGCCGCTATTTCTAATTGTCTACCATTAGTCAATCCGCTATTTCTACTTAAAAACAATGCTCTTACCAACTCTGAGTTAGTGAGAGGGATACGACCAATATTTAATCGGGTAAAAAGTTCTACCCCGCTAACATTTTCCTCCGGTTCGTACCATATAACTTTCACATTATCGTTAAGTTGCTGATAAAAATTAATACATACCCCCAATAAGTCTTCACCATTCTTTTGCTTCTTTTCAAACCAACCTTCAATTGTTTCAAAAGCATTGGCAATGAAAAAGAAATCTATGTTGTCTTCTTTCTTACTAAAGTCTATATTTTGAAGATAATCATGTGTTTCCTTTCGGGTTTCATAAGTAATATCATAGCGAATACGGACACTAGGAAGCTGTTTACGCAGATAACTAAGTATTAGATAAAGCGTTGTAAGTCGTTGCTGCCCATCGATAAGTTCGTAATTATTTTTGCCGATAGCCTTTACGACAATTGGCTGGAGATAATAATTCTGCCCATGTTGCTTGCCGTTTTCCGTAATATCATTTAATAGTAGTTCTACTTCTGATGTTCCCCATCTATAGCCACGCTGATAGTCTGGAACAAAAAAACTACCTTCAATTTTCAGTATACCTTTAGGTTCAAATTCCATATTTGCCTTATTTATTTCTAATGAACAAAGGTAATAAATTAGCCTCAATAAAACAAAGAAACTCTGAGTATTAACATAAAGGGCTGGGCTTTATTCTTGGTTTCAGAACAAAGGCATTTAAATCTGATAGCGTGCGATGACGAGTTTATCTCTGAAAGTGTGATTTTAGGCTGCTGTTTTTACACTTAGTGAGCCCTTATGATTTCCTCACATTTCCTGATACTTCCCACTGCATCCTTGCCTCTTGGAATAACATCAAAGGTCCTCTACTTTTGCATCGTCAGACCTGACTAAATGCCCTATGCGCAAGGGCGAATTATTCATTTCAAAACGATCGAATTATGACGATAAACGAATTATTGGGCAAACCTGTTTGGCAGATGACCGGCGAAGAGTTGTTTTTCCTTGCACAACACGGCAATATGTCCACAAGTGGAGAAACTGCAAAGGTTTCCTCCTCCAAAGAAGAAAGACGGTATGTATATGGCTTGGCTGGCATTGCACGTCTCTTTGGGTGCAGTCTGCCCACGGCTAATCGCATCAAGCAAAGTGGTAAAATCGACCGTGCCATCACGCAAGTAGGTCGCAAGATTATTGTTGATGCCGACCTTGCGCTGGAGTTGGCAGGACGAAAGACTAGAGGACGAGGATGAATACGACAGATTATGAAAACATTTGGAAAGCATCGCTCATCCATGTAACGGACGAGTTCTCGCTTCCGCCTGTTGTGCTGCAAGCAGGCGAAGCCATCATCGGTACGCTGGGCAACTTCAGTGTCTCGACAGGCAAGGCGAAAGCCAAGAAGACTTTCAATGTGAGTGCCATTGTTGCAGCAGCCCTTATCAATGGACAAGTGCTGGAGTATCGGGCATTATTTCCCGAGAGCAAGCGCACTATCCTCTACTTTGACACGGAGCAAAGCCCTTACCATTGCCAACTTGTGATGCAACGCATTCTGCGATTGGCGGGACTCCCGATTGATAGAGAGCCGGAGAGTCTAAAGTTCTGCCACCTCAGAGCCATTGCCGACCCGAACGAGCGCAGAGAAATCATCCGTTACGCCATTTACAACACGCCCAACGTGGGACTGGTGGTCATTGACGGCATTCGTGATTTGATGCTCGACATCAACAACTCAACGGAGGCGACTAGACTTGTAGGCGACCTGATGCAGTGGACGAGCGAGCAGAATATCCATATTCAAACCGTGCTTCACCTCAACAAAGGCGATGACAACGTGCGAGGGCATATCGGCACAGAACTCAACAACAAGGCAGAGACCGTCCTGCAAGTCACGAGGGACAACACGCTGCCCGAGCGAAGCATCGTTGCCCCTGCCATCATTCGTTCCAAGCCTTTCGACAAATTTGCTTTTCGGCTCAAGGAAATGGAAGATGAGGTGTGCGTTCCTGAAATCGACCATACCTATACGGACAATGAGCGCAACCCCCACCGCTATTCTTACCACGAACTAAGCGACACAGAACATCGAAAAGTATTGACACAAGCCTTTTCTTTGCACGAAGTCTTGCCCTATGGCGAACTTATCGTGGCACTCAAAAAGGCTTATACTGAGGTCGTAGGGCAATCTTATGGGCAAACCAAACTCAAAGAACTTCTGCAATTTATGCTCAACAAAGACATGCTGATAAAGGAAGAACGAGGGAAATATCGGCTCAACCAAGATAACCAGTCCTAAAACCTTTGGTCGGTCGGACGCAGGCTATATATACCTGAACCAACCCGACCAAAGAGAAATAAGTTTGGTCGGTCGCAAATGGGTGCCTATAGTTTACGACCGTCCGACCAAACAAGAATCAACCAGCCTCCAAAAGAAAATAGGCTGCGTCAATTTCATTTCAACTTAAAACAAAACAACAATGGAAATACAACACATCAAGCAAATTTCTATCACCGATTATTTGCAACAACAGGGCTATCCCCCTGCGCGAATACAAGGTATTCACTATTGGTACTGCTCTCCGCTGCGTAATGAGCGCACACCATCCTTCAAAGTCAATACAGAGCGCAACCAGTGGTACGACTTTGGCACTGGCGAGCATGGAGACATCATCGACCTTGTATGCGCTTTACATCATTGCGATATGGCAGAAGCATTACAACTATTGGAGAATGGGACGTCATTAAGACCAAGACCTTTTTCTTTTGGAGGAAAGAAGGATTTTGCTGAACATAAGCTGAAACTTCTTTCCGTGGTGTCACTTACCAGTCCACACTTGCTGAATTATATTTCAGAACGAGGGATTAACTCAGCCATCGCCAATGAGTTTTGCTATGAGATAAACTACCGCAATGCAGGACGATTGTTTTATGCTATCGGCTTTGCTAATGATGCTGGCGGATGGGAAATCCGTAGTCTATATTTCAAAGGATGTATCGCACCGAAGGCGACCACAACGATTAGAAGAGGAAGCGAATGCCTACAAATCTTTGAGGGCTTCATGGATTTTCTGTCATGGCAAACGTTCCATCCTTCTTCCACCTGCGATGCCATCGTGCTCAACTCTTTGGCACTTTTGCCCCGCATCAAAGAACAGATTGCGGGCTATCGAGAAGTGGAAAGTTTTCTGGATAATGACGATGCCGGGCGAAAATCATTTGCCGTTTTGAAGCAAATTTTTCCGCAGGTCATTGATGGTGCTACACGCTACCGAGAGCACAAAGACCTCAACGAATGGCTCGTATCTAAGTCCCAACTCAAAGAAAAGCAACCGTTACTACCGACCACGAAGCATGGTATCAGAAGATAGTGTGTATCTGGGAAGCAAGTTTGTGTTTTGAGTATCTCAAAACCTCCTTGCTCCCTTCCCTAGGGAGAGAAAATCCCGTTGGTCTCATGAAAAACAAGAAGTTATGGAACAGAAGAATAAGGGTGGACGCCCCACCAAGACGTTGTCTGAAAAACGAAAATATCAAGTACTGCTTCGACTCAACACGATGGAGTATTACACCCTGCAGGGCAAAGCTCGTGAAGCCTCTATGTCGCGCACTGAGTTTTTGCGACAACTCATCACCAAAGCAGAGATAAAGAGTCGTATCAAACCCGAAGATATGCAACTCATTCGTTGCGTTTCAGGGATGGCAAACAATCTCAATCAGATAGCCCATCAGCTCAATACTTTCGGTATCTCTGCAATCCATGAAGATTTGAATGCGCTAAAACAACTTATTCACGAACTCTTGAAACGATTGAAATCATGATTGCCAAGATTATACAAGGAACAGACTTCAATGGTGTCATCAATTATATGCTCAATAGGCCGGATGATAAAGCGAAAGTCTTAGCTGCTACTGGTGTACGGAGTACTCTGGCAAATGATATTGCACACGACTTCAATTTGCAAGCATCTATGCGTCCAAATGTACAAAAAGCAGTTTGTCATACCATCCTCTCATTTTCTGCAAATGACGCCGAAAGATTAACGGATGCTATGATGGTGAAGATTGCCGATGAGTATTTAGAGAAAATGGGCTATGCCGATACACAGAGCCTGATTGTAAGGCACAGTGACCGCCAGCATCCGCACTTGCATATTTGCATCAACCGCATTGGCAACGATGGCAAGACCATCACCGACCGCAACGAGAAATATCGCTCCACAAAGATTTGCAGAGAATTGACTGAACGTTATGGCTTGACTATTGGGGAAGGAAAACAAAAGGTGAATCGCCCTCGATTGCGGGGGGAAGATAAATTGAAGTATGAGATATTCGATGCCATCAAGGCAGTGTTACCCCAATCGAAAAATTGGAAAGTTTTTGTTGCTGGTCTAGAGCAACAAGGTATTACCACTCGTTTCAAGACGAAAGGCAATACCGATGTTATCCCAGGAATCATCTTTGTAAAAGACGGATGTAGTTTTAGTGGGTCGAAGATAGACCGCTCATACTCCTTTGCTCGACTTAATGAAACGCTCAATCAAAATAATCAGCAGCAACAGTATGAACAACTTGTACTAGTGTCTAAGGAGGTTTCTGAAGGATCGAGTAATTTTCTTACAGAACTATCCGAAGCATTCGTCGAAAGTTTCACACTGCCAACGTCTAATGCTGGTGTAGATGTAGACGAAATACGTTTTCAAAAGAAACTTCGCAATAGAGCTAATCGCAAACGTAGAATTTAATCACATCAAATTTATATCAGTATGAATAATGAAACAGCCCCCATTCTCGACATCCTCGAAGAACTCAAACAAGAATGCAAAACCATCAAGAAGTCACAGGCAGAACTTCGTACTGCTTTGGTTGAGCAACAAAATACGAAGCCTCAAGATAACACCCAAGTGCCCAAAGCTGTACACCTCCAACTATCCCAAGAAACGAAAGCCAAAATCAAAGAGCACCAACTTTTTGTTTTGGCGGCATTAGAAGAGTCGTTCAAGAAACTCGACACAAAGTTTGAAGCCTTACAAAAACTTATCAGCGAGCAACAAAAGCCAGTGGTGTTTAAGAACTACTCGCTCTTTGCTAGTGTACGTTTAGCCGAGCGAATTTTACTAGGTCTTGTTTGCGGTTTAGTCATGGTGAGTTGTTGGTTTTTCTCCATGGGTGCTCATGAACTTCAAACCGCCTCTGACTACGAGTTGCGTTACCGCTATCTGCGTATGCAAGGCAAAGCCACCGTCTCAGACTTTGCTCATCTTGACAGTATGTTTATCTCGCATCGCAATCCCCAAGCCATCCATCAGTTAGAGCAGAAGGTTATCAATTACGAACAAGCCCTACAACGACAATCCGAGTTACTGATGGAACAGAAACGTATTTTGCAGGAGCAGGGTGAATTGAAGAAGCATTTGAAAGAATAAAATACTCCCCCAAGTAGCATTTTTGCTATTTAGGGGAGATTATTCTATTCCTTTGAAGATTTCTTAGGAACATCAACCTTATTAAGTCCTTGTTCGACCTCTTCAATTGTGGGCAATTTTGAAACAATTTCCTTCGGTATGATGTTATTTAGTCGTTCCTTAAAAACTATATTTCAGCATAAAACTTGTACTGACAAGCTCTATGCTGATTCTTTTTATAAGGTACAAAAGAACTCTCATAGCTCTTTTGAAGTTATATGCTGCCGCAGCTAATAATACATTGATAGCATCTCCTTTCACACCTTTATAAAAGTTGCGAGATAATCGGTGGTCTGCTTTAAGATGTCCTATTGTTGGTTCTATACCTGCTCGTTTACAAAATAGTTTGTGTTTCTTTTTCTTTTGGTAGTAGCTGTCTTTAGCTTTAGGAACGTCTGGAATGAGTATCTTTGTCTGCCCAATCTGCTTTATACCTCTATACCCTCTATCTCCTGCTAACTTATCAACCTGCTTTCCTGTCATCCTTTGGGTTTGTTCTAACGTCTTTTCGATAGTATGCCCATCATATTCATTCCTAAAAGAACATGCACCAAGAATAAGTCCTGACCATGAGCGAAGAATAGATACTTTATTGCCAAACTCATATTGCTTATGTTCCTTACCTTTGCTGACGCAAACAACATCTGGTTCGTGCAGAGAATATACTTTGTTCTTTGACTTCCTATTCTGAGAAAGAACTCTGTAATATAGCTCAAACATCTTCTCATATCCTTTCCTTCTCCCAAGATTACGCTCTAGCTCTCTTACTAATCTACCTGCTATGGTCTTCAGTTGCCTATCTGCCTTAAGAGCTTTCTTACGATTCTTGGGATGATTACGAAAACGTTGGGAACGGTAAATGCCTTTCAAGGTACGCGTATAACTCTGTCGTAGAGGAAGACAATTGTCATGAACGATCTTCAGAACGTTTTTGATTATCTTTTTATGCAACTTGGCATCTCAAGGATTGGTTATATTCTTCTCCTGCACGGTAGAATCAATGAAAGCAGTATCAAAATGATCTTCGTCATCATGGTTGGTATTAACACGGATACTTTCTGCTAATATTAACTCCATACCTTCCTCACCTATACGATTTCTGAAGTGAACTAACTCGGAAGCGTCACAGGGTTGTTTTGGCATAAATTCAAGTCCACCACAGAAATATTGATAGTAAGCATTCTCACTCCATTGAAAAACAACCATTTCATCTGACACATTACGCAAATGTTTTAAGATTAAAAGACCACACATCAGGCGAATAGGATGAGCCGGGCGACCATTATTGCTGCAATACAAAGGAGAAAAAGCATTTTCAAAACATTCCCAATTAATCTTATTACTAAGTTGGAAAAGGGGATGTTGATGACTAAGCATGTCCTCTAAAGAAGAGAACATAGAGAGCTGTTTAGATGTACGTTTAAGCATAAATATCTGCAAGAATTATAGTGTAAAGGTACAAAAACTTGCAGATATAAGCAAGTAATTTACAGGATAATGTACTATGAATCAGCAGAATATTAGGTTTATAAGGGAGGACTATTTATTTCATAAGCAGCCACACCTAATGGCTTATTGATGCCATTGAAAGCCCATTCCACTTTGGTCTCATCTTTTGTCTTACAAATGAGAAGCCCTATCGCAGGGTTGTCTTCTTCTTGCTTCAGCAATTTGTCAACTGCCGTAACATAGAAATTGAGTTTACCAACATATTCTGGTTGGAAGGCATGGGTTTTCAACTCTACAACCACATAGCATTTAAGGCGAATATGGTAAAAAAGCATATCAATCCGATAAGATGTTCCTGACACCACAAGCTCTACCTGCCTGCCACAAAAGGAAAAACCTTTGCTCAGCTCCAGAAGTAACTGAGTGATGTGTTTGGTCAATTCATCTTCCAAATCCCTCTCGTCATAGTCTTCGCGCATGGTGAGAAAATCAAAGTTGTAGGGGGCTTTTAATGTCTCCTGCGCAAGTTTGCTCTGCAAAACCACATTCACAAGGAGGTTGTCGTTCTGCAAGACAGGCTCAAAAATAAGGACCGTGATCTGGCACATCAGTGTAAGAATCAGAAAGCCTACGAAGAAGAGTGAAGTTTCATTCAGCGGTATATGCCTCTATTCCTTATCCTCCTCAATGTACGCAGGCTCTTAACGTTTATGGGTTTCTCGGATGATCAGATAACGCAAATGTATCGCACTGGAAACACCATGCAAGCCAAAGCCAAGATCTATTTATCCATGTACAGACGCTACTTCGAGGAAGATGGCACGATGCTCTGCATTGAAAACGATTCAAAGCAGAATCCCTTCCTCTCCATCAACGGTTTATCCGTCCCCGACTGGTGAGAACACAAGTCGTAGCAGCTCATCAAACGCAATTGAGAGAATTACAATTCTTTTACTTCAGATAAATTAGGACATCTCTTTCTCATCGAATCTATAATAACTTTTCCTCTGTCAGTTTTAAGTAAGCGTAGAACTAACTTGGAATAATTATCTGTAGCAAGTTCAAAGAAAGGAGAAACTCTTTTGTGTAGGCTTTTTCGATTATATAGCAAAAGAAGTTCATCATAACTCTGTTCTGCTATAATTTGATCGATCTGATTTTCATATTCCTCATACATGCCATCCGTGTCAATTTGATCAACAATATCCTTTAGTTGTTTTCTTAGATCGGCTTTTGTTGGTTTCTTTCCTACACTGTAACCCTTCAGTTTATGGTGTATATCTCTTTCGCACATTTTACATATTTGCGTTTCTTTTTCTTTTAAGAACTCTTTAAAAACGAACTCCTTAACTATTTCAAATATATTATCAGCAGATAATTCTTGATTTTCAGCAACAGCTCTGACAACTCCTTCAAGGAGATATAAATTTTCTATTTCAGCAATAGGCAATACTTTTATATTGTTATTCTCAATGGCATTTATCTCTTCGCGAGTCATATAGTCTCTGTCAACAATACCAACGATATTGTTATTGTGTAACTTCTTGACTTCCTCATTATTGAAGGCTTTGGTCATAGCAATTACGTTATAACAATTGCCGCAAGGAATTACATTATAGCCATCATAAATATATGAATATAGATGAGAGTCATAACTACCCTTCTCTCCTTCTACAAATAATACAGGCTTTCTACTTCCAAGAACCTCAAAGTAGAGCTTGTCGGGAATATCAGCATTAGGGGCAAGAATAGAATACTCCCAAGTCAAGTTCCCTTGATATGATTTGACCCAGATCTTGGCAGCATCTTTTCTAGAAGCTGCAAAATCAAGATCATGCGTTATATACACAAGGGTTTTATCAGAACAACGCTTTTCAATTTCATCCCATAACCTATGCATAATCGCTTTATGTAAATGAATTTCCGGTTCATCTATTACAACAATAGTGTTAGTAGGTGCAATAAGGCATTGTCCTATTAAGTAAATAGCAACACGTTCTCCATCAGACATGTTGTTCGCTTGATATGTAGTCGTTTCATCACTAGGAAGAGCAACTTTAATGGAAGCATCTTCTAACTTTATCTTCCGATGAGGAAACACAGAATCCCAAACTTCAATAATAAGGTCTGAGATCATTTTAGGGACCTTATTGTGTGTTTTTTCTTCTGCTTCTAATTGCTTACACTCTTTCACATAAGCTTTATTTTCTCTATTCTCTCTAGCAAAGACTGCAGACAACACGCTTTCATAATCATTTACTAGAGTTGATGTAGGTTTTCCCCATTCCCATTTAAATCCTTTACTAAAGTTTCCCACCCTAATAAATCGATAGAAA
>NZ_KV815025.1:0-1128 GCF_001814145.1 Prevotella sp. HMSC073D09
AGGTCGCTCAGCAGGTAGAGTCGCGCGGCTACCTGCGGCATGATGATGTGATAACGAAAGACCGTCTTCTCGTCGATGTTGCCGATTTGCTTATGTTCCTTTAAGGTAGAAGACAGCCACGTGTAGTCTGCCGCCAATTCAACGCCAAGGCGGTCGTGCCGCCAAAGGGCAAAAACGCCTATCGAGGGAACAAACGCACCGTTTTCTTCCATCGTATAACGAGGACGGACGGCTCCGTCTTCCACCAAGGCACCAAGGTTACCGATAATGCTGTAACCCACTCCGGCACGGATGCCGATACGGGTTTGGTAATACCGTTTGTGCGAGAAAATACGCCTCGGCTTGGGCTCGCGAATGATTTCCGCCGTATCTATTACCACATCGTCAGATTCAGGTTCTATGCCAGTTTGTTGCTTAGGTTGTTCTTTGGGTGTTTCTTGCACAACAGCAGGTTCCGCTTTCTTTTCTATAACAGCCACTTTTTCTGCGGGTTGAAGAGCAGAGGCGGCGATAACCTTTCTTTTCCTCTTTGGCTTTGAAACCTTATGCCACGCTTTTGGCGAAACTGTTGCCGTGCCTTGTTTGATGGTGTCTTGCGGGGTAGAAGCCGAGGGGGTTGCCTGAGGTGTCGGCACATCTTCCTCATCATGTTTGCAAAGTCGTAAACACAACAAGATAATGAGGATAACGATTAACGCAACAATGCCGCTAATGACATTGCGGCGGGTATTGGGAGTAGAATTGCCCATAGGCACTTTCCTATTATTTACATGAAATGTGTTGTAATAAAACCAAACCTAAATCTTATGCCAATCTTGGCAAAGAGGGGAAAGAGAGTAAGGATAAGAACTGGGTCAGAACTTATCGGATATTAATCATATAGCCCACCGTCAGTTCAATCTGCTGATTGTGGTTGTCGTGTTCCACCCAGTTATAGGTGTTTGTTTCGGTCTTGATACTGTTGGTCAGACTGTAATGATAGCGCAAGTCGAGCGTCATGCCGAATGGGAAGTCATAGCCGATACCGCCGCCCAATGCCGCATCGGGACGGCCTTTGAGTTTGTCTTTGAGCATGCGTTCGGTCTCTTTTACGCTGGGATAACCCAACGCCGAGAACTTCGCATCCTC
>NZ_KV815026.1:0-6113 GCF_001814145.1 Prevotella sp. HMSC073D09
GTAATTCTCCTCCAACATCCTTTCCAAGTCCGAAGCCTTATAGAGTATCTTTCCTGCAAACTGAGTGTAGGGTATAATCTTCCTGTCGCGGTAGTCCTGCAAGGTGCGGGGACTGATATAGAGCCGTTCGCACACATCCTTACCCGTGAGGAAAAGTTCGCCTGCAAAGAGTGGCTTGTGCGTCTGCGCTACTTCCACAATCCGTTTACCCACACCTCTCAAAGCCGAGACGACCAGCTGCATCTCATCCGTCTCCATGTTCAAATCTCTTGCTGTTTCCATCATATCTGCCTGTTTTTAGGTTTGTTCGACTTCGTAAGAAGCAATGCTTCCACATCCTCACGCTTGTAATAGCATTTGTGTCCGATTTGCGTAAACGGCAGCACACCCGTATCACGATAATGCTGCAAGGTGCGTTTGCTGATGTTCAGCAGTCGGCACACATCTCCGTTGTGCAGCCAGTCCGTGTGCTTACTTTTTTCTCCGAATGCCTTGTGGCAGCATTCCGCAAGGCTCAAGATTTCATCTCGGAGCTTTGCCCAATTGGTTTCCGTAATGATGTAATAGTTCATAATCATATTTTGTTATTGTTTGTTGTTTCAGTTCTTTCCTGTTTCTGCTGGCAAAGGTAATGGCGTACGTGCGCCTCTCAAAGCCGTGGGGAACAGCAGGGAAGTATCGGGAACAATCGGGAAAAGAGCAATCCGTTTCATCGGTTCACATTTGCATTTTCCTGCCCCGTCTTTTTTCTTTCATTGCAAAATTAATATCGGGCATTTCTTATTCCATCACTTTTCATTCACGTGGCAGCTTGTGGCGCTATAACAAGGGCAAAAGAGACAGATTTATACTTTTGCCACTATACAAATAAGGCTAATAAGACAATCAAAGCAAAAGAGTACATCTGAAAGCAGACAGTAACATCCGTATTTCTGCTAATCTATTTTTCCTGTCGTCCATTTTTTGTTTAATGAGACGATAAATGCTCTTTTTGACAGCCTGTTTCCCTAAGAATTTTGCAGCGGACGAGCGCAATATTATGCAAGAAGGTTCTGAATGCTTGGAAATAACGCATTCTCACCCTAACTTCACTCTTGGAAACCAATTCAAGGAAATAATGAAAAAGAACGCAGATGCAGGCAATACAGACAGCAGAAGAAATCCTCATCGAAAGAGTAGTTCCTCCAAGAACGCAGAGATAGAAAACTACCTCTCCACACACTACGAGTTCAGATACAACACGGTATTGGGCAGAACCGAATATCGAAGTAGGAACAGCGGCATATTTACAAAAGTCGGTCGCTACGAAATCAACACGCTTCGCAGGGAACTTGATTGCGATGAAAGCATAGCGACTTCTTCCGAGAACCTTTATTCCATCATTGAAAGCAGCTTCTCTCCACGTATCAATCCCGTGCAGGAGTATTTCAAAGCATTGCCCTTGATAGATATAGGTGATAGCAGTAGCTGTGATGATGCCGGTTGCAGGGATAGTAATGTGCCTTCTTTTTCACCGAAAGCAATCTCCGATTTGGCAAGCAGCGTTGTTGTCCGTAATTCTAACAAATGGTTACCGTATCTTACCAAATGGCTTGTGGCAGTCGTCGCTAATGCGATGGACGACCGTGAGTGCCGTAACCATACCTGCCTTGTGCTGACAGGCGAGCAGGGAAAGTTCAAGACCTCGTTCCTTGATCTGCTCTGTCCCCCAGCACTGCACGGTTACAGTTACACAGGAAAAATATATCCGCAGGAGAAAGACACACTCACTTATATCGGTCAGAACCTTATCGTAAATATAGACGACCAGCTCAAAGCTCTCAATAAGCGGGACGAGAATGAGCTGAAAAACCTTATCACCTGTCCGATGGTCAAGTACCGTATGCCGTATGACAAGTATGTAGAGGAGCATCCCCACTTGGCAAGCTTTGTGGCATCAGTGAACGGCAATGACTTTCTTACCGACCCCACAGGTAGCAGAAGGTTTCTGCCCTTTGAAGTTCTATCCATAGACGTAGAGAAAGCCAAGCGTATTTCAATGGACAATGTCTATGCTGAAGCCAAAGCCCTGTTAAAGTCAGGTTTCCGCTATTGGTTTGATGATGAAGAGATTGCCGAACTATACAGGGAGAGTGAAGACTTTCAAGTACAGACCGCTGAGATGGAACTTTTGTTGCGTTGCTTTGAAAAGCCAACGGAGGATGAAAGCTATTCGTTAATGACTACTACGGAGATACTCACCTATCTGGGTATTTATACCCACCAGCCACTTGTTGCCAAGCGTATGGGCGAAGCCTTGAAGAAAGCAGGATACATAAAGGTGAGCAAACGAAGAAACGGTGGAAGCCCCATCTATGTCTACAAGATTAAGAAAATCTTGCCATGTCCGCTCCATCAAACTTGTAGTAGCCAAATGTAGTAGAATGTATAGTATTGTCTTATACTACAAAGTAATACTGATTATCAATCACTTATCACAGAATAGTATGTAGTAAGAAGAAAGAAGAAAAAGTTTGGAGGGGAAAAACTTTGGAAACGGTAAAACCATAAAACAGACAAGCATAAATAATTATCATTCAACCTATTAAAGTATCATAACAATGAAAGAAAAAGATTTATCACTTATCAAGCGATATTCCATCATGGAGTATCTCGAAAGGAAGGGTATCAGACCTGTCCGCAGGACACCAGCCTATGCCATGTACCGTTCACCGCTCAGGGAGGAAACGCGTCCGAGTTTCAAGGTGGACACGGAAAAGAACCTTTGGATAGACTATGCCGAAAGTAGAGGTGGAAGCATTATTGACCTTTGTATGCGCTTGGAAGGCTGCACGCTCTCGGAAGCCATCTGCCGTTTGGGACAGAAAGCTTTAGAGCATACAGCGCACAGCTACAATTCTTCAAAGAGAGAAACATCTATCAGTCCAAATCAAAGAAAGGATGTAACAGCAAGCGGAACAAGGAGACTGACAAGCATATCAGACACCCTGCCACCACATTTGCAGGAGTACCTCAAAAAGGAACGCTGCATTGATTTGGAAAAGGCAACACCCTTTCTCAAATGTATCAGCTACGAGGTAAGGGGAAGAAGATATGAAGCCATCGGCTTTGCCAATTCTTCAGGTGGTTATGAACTTCGAGACAACAATACGTTCAAGGGAACGATTGCCCCGAAGGACATCACTCCGATATTTGAGGACAGGGCACAACCCGTCTGCCTGTTCGAGGGATTTATGGACTTTCTCTCTTTTCTTTCAATGAAAGGGGAAGTAACCAACCAATGTCTCGTGATGAATTCTGTGAGTAATGTAGCAAGAAGTATTCACTACCTGAACAAAAGAAATATAACCTCTGTTCGTGCTTTTCTTGATAATGACGATGTAGGGCGAAAAGCAGTACAGGAATTTGTAAACGAAGGTTTTAAGGTCGAAGATATGGCTGTGTATTATAAAGACTTCAAAGACCTTAACGAGTATCATGTCAGCCGTGTCCGTGAGCATGAGAAATCTCAAAATACAAGCAACAAAATAAAACAAGTCAAACTTAAAATAAGATAGAGTGATGAAAAAGGAAAGAAGAAACATAGAAGAAATAGATCGTTTCATAGGAGAAACTTTTGGTGTAAGCCCGGCTAAAAATTCAAGTGAACAAACTGTCTCTGAATTCCGGGCAAAGGGAATGAAAAATATTCAAGAGAAAAAACAACAAGAAACAGAGCATACCATAGAGCATGCCACACCATCCGAGCCTGCACAGCATACAGAGCATGCAACCGTTCAAAGACGCATCAGTGCCAAAATGAGAAAAGAGACACTCGAAGCATACAAGCAGGCGTTCCTTGTTCCAACAAAGCTAAGTGAGAGAAAGGCGGTCTATCTGAGCAGGGAGACCCAGGAACGTGCGGACTTCATTGTTCGCAGGTTGGGTGACAGGGGTAGCAATCTTTCAAGTTTCGTGGAGAACATCGTGCGCCTCCATTTGGAGGAATACGGTGAGGACACAGAGAAATGGAGGAAGTTGTAAACTACAGGAAAACGGTCAAGGACCATCGGGTAAAAGGATGTCCCTTTCACTCAAAATCCTCGACCGTTTTAGGGTAGTACTAACAATAGATTTTTACTGAACACATTGAACGGTGGGAATGCCACGAACACAGTTAATCTTCTGAATGCATAGCATTCATTTTTAAGCAACAAAACGCTTTATGCGTAAACGGAACGTTAGCTGACATTGCAAGACGTCAGTTTGTACCCACAAACTGCGCTTGCTCCCCTCGTTCGGTTATCGGGGAGATTAGACCGTAATCACTCCGTTCTCATCGGTCAGCGTTCGGAAATTAAGCAAGATTGAAAACAAAGAAAAGAGGACTTTTATATGAACAGATATGATAGCAGAACTGCCAAGTGGCAGCAACGAGGTAAAGAAGAAGCGAGGATGAACAAGACGGAGTTCATCAAGGTAAGATGCACCTTAGAGGAAAAGCAGCGCATCAAGTCAAAGGCGGAAAGCACAAGACGGAAGTTCTCAGACTACTGCCGTGAGATATTACTTAATGGAGAGGTAACAACAGTTCCTAAGATGACCGAAAATGAGAGGGAAGCCATTTGTATTCTCCAGCATACGGGCAGGTTCTATGGGCAGATTTCCAACCTTATTAAAGTCAAGGATGAGAGATGGGTACATATCACACAGAACCTTTCGCTATGTGCCAAAGAAGCATTTAAGCGATTTTACGACCCGCATTTTCGTGTGGACGACGAAATATATAAGGTCTTAAATATGTCGAGAGATGATAGGAAAATGTAGGGCGATAGCACACGGCAGCACGGCTTTGGACTATATTTTCAGAGAGGGCAAACTCGGTAATCGGCTTGCCTTCCACAATCTTTGCAGCAGAGAACCGAAAGCAATCTATGAGGAAATGAAAGTGGTCAGCGATTATAACAGTCGTTGCAGAAACAAGTTCCTCCGCATTGAAATCGGTATAGCACCTCAGGATGAAAAGAAACTACCCGTATCTGAACTCATGCGGATAGCCCATCTGTTTGCCAAACAAATGGGACTTGACAACCACCAATGGGTAGCAGTAACGCATAAAGATACCGACAACAGGCATATCCATATCATTGCCAACCGCATCAGTCTGTACGGAGAGGTCTATGATACCACTTTTGTAAGCAACAGGGCAGCAAGAGTGGCGGAGGAAATAAGTCGCTCGAAAGGCTTGACCATTGCAAAGGAGGTCAGGGCGGAAAGGAAGCATCAGAAAGCAAAAGCCAATCCTACGAGAGAGCAAACAAAGAAAGAAGTACAGCAAATCTGTTATGCCTTGTTGGATAAATATAAAGGCGGTGGCATATCAGGGCATTCCATGTTTCTCTACGAATTGAATAAGAACAACATTATCATAGAGCGCATGAAGAACAAACAGGGAAAAGTCTATGGTTTGAAGTTCTCCTACAACGGGCAATGTTTCAAGGCTTCCGAAATCGGCAGGGAGTTCGGATACCACTCTTTGCGGAAAAACTTTGAGATAGCCAATAAGGCCGAAACAAAGGAGACGATAACAAAAGCTCACACATTGGCACACGAGACTGCAAAAGATAAAACTCACTCAGACACAGGCTATCAACTTGTTCCTCCCAGCCGTTCATACATACCGCCTACAAAAACAAACGAAAGTTCATCCATTGCACAAGCCGTAGGAAATGTAGCAAGCACCGCCTTGAATGCTGTCGAAGAAATGATTTTGGGAGCAGGTGGACTTATTAATTCACAGACACACGGTGATGATTATGCAGAGATGGCTTGGCAACGAAAACTCAGAAACCAAGCCAAGAAAAAGAAGAAAAGAGGAAGAGGTATATAACCATTCTCCTCATTTTTCAATCTTTCCAAACAACAGATGACGCAAAAGAGTGAAAATCTTATCAAAAACGCTTGTTATTCAAAGCAAATGATTATCTTTGCAAATAGAATAACAAGCGTTCTTTGTTGATGCAGAAACCTGCGGTTAATGGCACTTCGCTCGTTTCCAAATCGTTACCTGTTTAGTTTGTATAGCAAGGTAACTTCTTTATTTTCAATTAGATACATTTTAGAAATCATCTTGC